>NZ_JAUBQS010000099.1:0-13654 GCF_036701355.1 Microcoleus sp. Pol12B3 | reverse complement strand
CGTTAATGTTCCCAAAGTCACTATCTTGCTAGACCACGGATATCACCCCGACCATTTGACTGCTGAGTTAAAGAAAATTTACCCACAGATTTTGACCAAAATTAAGTTTGAACTCTCGGAAAAACCCTCAAAAAAACAAAAAGAAGAAAGAGGGCAATCGGGATTTGTGCCAGTTAAAGCCAGGTGGGTCATCGAGCGCTCGAATTCTTGGATGGAAAGGTGTAAAATTCTCATTAAAAACTTCGAGAGAACCTTAGATAATGCCACTGCCAAGATGAATCTTTGTTTTATTAGATTGATGATTAAGAGGCTGGCCTCTTAGATCTCAAATGGGTTCTATAAGCCGTAGCTAGATCGATAACTTCCTCAACCACTTGAATTTCGACAAAGTGATTGCCGCCACCGATGGTAGCTAACCCGCCATCCCTGACTAAGCCGTCGTTTGGGACTAATTCTGCGGGGGCCCATTTGACATCGCCATTCATGGAACCGCCGAGGAAAATGCGATCGCACTCTGCGGCCAACTGATCGAAATCCGAATTAGCCGCGCTGCCGGTTGCCTCGTCGGGCATAGCATCCAGCCATCCGGGAATCCCGTGTTGGAACATGGCGCCAGCAGTTTTTGCAGTCATGCTGACATCGCGAGTACCGAAAAAATAATCGCCTTTGAGCAATTCTACAAATCGATCGCGCTGACTGAGGAATTGTTCGATCGACAAATCCGCAACGTGTAACCGCATCCCGCAGTTAATATCGGAACCGACAGCCGCCGGAATCACCATTCCTGCTGTTTCTACAATAGAGCCGATCGCCACCCCCGCATCCCCCGGATGGAAGTCAGGAGTAGCGCAAGCGCGGCAAACGCAGCCGCCTTGAGGGTGTCGAACATTCGCCAAATTTGCTAACTGTTTGAGCGCCTTTGCTTCCACAGGAAAATCCTCTGGGAGCAAAACTTCTGCTGTGGGAGGATCGGCATCTTGCCACTGTTCTTTCAGAGAACTATTGAGACAAATCGAGTAGACTTTATTGTCGTAACTAACATCAAGACCTTGCCGAGACAAAGCTCGCAAAAGCCTGTTCAAGTTTTTTGGCTGCTGCATAAATAGTCTGTTGCGGGTTGCATAGCAACCCCCAAGAGTTGAAGAGATTTTTTAGGGAACAAAAGACTTGGGTTCAGCAGCCGCAATCTTTTTTAAGATAAGTTGAAAGACAACTTTTCTAATGAGTAAATTTATAACATATCATTTTTGATAGGTCAACCCTTTTCTTAAAATTTTAATAAATATATATGACTTACCAAACGGTGTCAGAAACCCGGTTTCTGCCTAGCAAAATCGCATCCAAACCAAAGATTTTGCGAAGAAATCGGGTTTTTTGGGCCAGCGCCTCATCGAGCATTCCAGCCTTCATTGCCAGGAAGTAGGGGCAATCCCGCGCGGTTGCCCATCCCCCCTTAAAGAAAATACCTAACCGTCGTTACCACCCGACTTCTTTTAGCCCGCAAAGCCGCTTTCAAAAAGAAAGCAGTTTGATTGTGCAGCAGTCCCTCCCACCAATTTCGCGTCACAAAAGCCGGAATAATCAGCGTTAAATATACTCCCGGTCGCTGCTCTTCAAACAAAGTCAAAAAGTGCGTCAAAGCCGAACCAACAGAACGGTAAGGCGATTCCAAAATTTCCAAAGGAATGTCTGACTGCAAATCTTGCCAAGCTGCTTGTAATTTTGCTCGATCGGTCAAACCAATATCTACGTGAACTGCCACAACTTCATCAGCAATTAAACGAGCGTAATCGAGGGCCTCGAAAGTTCCCCGGTGCAATTGCCCGACTAACACCACAGCCGGATGTGTCACCGTCTTAACTCTAGGTCTGCGAAGATAAGACCTCGGTTCTATTCCCTGAATGCTCAAGCGAGCCGCTACATAACGATAGTGCCGGTGAATAGCTAAAAATAGACTGACTACGATCGGAATAGTTACTACGACAACCCAAGCTCCCAAAAGGAATTTTGTAGCGAGAATTACAGCCAAAACTCCCGTTGTTGCCACTGCACCAATACCGTTCATCACAGCACTAACTTGCCAACCTTTACCTCGTTCTTTAAACCAGTGAATTACCATTCCCGATTGGGAGAGAGTAAAAGAAGTGAAAACTCCAACCGCATACAGAGGAAGCACTGCGCTCGTATTGCCTCGAAAGATGATAATTAAAAGAGCAGCGCAGAAGCTTAGCAGATTAATGCCATTAGAATAAACCAGTCGATCGCCCAACAGCGACAATTGCCTCGGTAAAAACCCGTCCCGTGCCAAAAAATAACAAAGTCGCGGAAAATCTGCATAACTCGTATTCGCAGCCAACAGCAAAATTAACAGAGTTGCGGCCTGCAAATAGTAATAAAATATGCCGACACCAAAAATCTGTTTTCCCAACACAGAAAGGAGCGTTTCATGTTCTGTAGGAATCACCTGATAAATATGAGCCAAGTAACTAATCCCCAAAAACATCGCTCCCAGAATTGCCCCCATATAGCTCAAAGTCAGGCGCGCATTTTTCCATTCAGGAGGCTTAAAAGCCAACACCCCGTCTGATATGGCTTCAACTCCAGTCAGGGCAGTACAGCCCGCCGCAAAAGCGCGCGCCAGCAGAAATAATCCCAAAGGTTCCTTAGCGGGAATATTTTGTAATGCCGGCATAACATTACCTGTTGCCTGTTGGAATAAGCCGCAGCCAATCAAAACAAAAATCCCAACGAGAAACCCATAGGTGGGAACCATAAATATATTGCCCGATTCCCGCAATCCCCTGAGATTGGCAAACATGATTAGGACAATAAAAACTAAGCACAGTTCAACCGTGTAGGGGTGCAGAGAGGGAACTGCTGAAGTCAGGGCCGCCACCCCAGCCGAAATACTTACTGTTACAGTTAAAATGTAATCAATCATCAGCGAAGCTGCTGCGATCAAACCAGGGTAAATACCTAAATTTTCTCGCGCCACAATGTAAGCGCCACCGCCGTTGGGGTACGCTTTAATTGTCTGTCGGTAAGACAGCGCCACGATCGCCAACAGTAAAATAATAATTCCAGAAATAGGCAGCGATAAACTCAAACTGCTACTGCCCGCTAGTAACAGTACCAGCAGAGTTTCTTGAGTAGCGTAGGCAACAGACGACAGTGCATCAGAAGCCAGAACAGCTAGTCCTGTAGCGTTGCTCAGGCGTTCATGAATAGATGCGCTAGTGGGGAGAGATTCACCCAGCAAAAATCGCTTGAGTCGAGAATAAGTGTACATTAAAACTCAATATTTAGGCATCCACAAATCATAATCTAGACGGGAACCGTTTTAAGTAATTTTTGGCTCATAATTTGTAATTCTGTCTCGCTTGTTGAGTCAGCTTCAGCTTGTGTTCGAGAGCTTGCCAATTTTGAGCTTCGATATCAGTGATGAACTCGTCAAGACTGTCGCGGTAAATAGAGAGCGATCGCAACAATTCCTCTCGATTGTACTTTGCCACCATCACTCCCAGCTCGGGATTGCCGCCCCCAACCCGGCTCGTATCCCGAAAACCCGAACTCGCCAAATGTTGGGCTAAATTAACAATATGCCGATCGCCCTCTCGATCGCAGGCAGCAACCAGTGTCGCGCTCGCCATTAGCGGCAAATGAGAAATCCAAGCCACAGCTCGATCGTGTTCTTCCGGCTCACATCGGTAAACTTTAGCACCCAGCAACCGCGCAATTTCCTCAACCTTATCCACCGCAAGCGTCGGTGTCTGGGCAGTCGGCGTCACCACATAAGGCCGGCCTACAAACAAATCCGGCATCGCTGCCTCAATTCCGCTTTCAGCAGTCCCCGCCATCGGGTGTCCCCCCACAAAATTAGGCCACAGAGGAGACACAGCCTGCACTATGGGTGTTTTTACGGAACCGACATCGGTTACAATAGTATCAGGGGAAAGATAGGGCACCAACTCTCGGACGATCGGCTCGATCGACCCCAGCGGCGTGCAAATAAAAACCACATCGGCTACTGCCATTAGAGACAGGTGTATGCTGGCTTCATTGACAACACCGCGAGCTTGCGCCCGATAGCAAGTCTGCTGCCGGCTCGAAACCCCAAAAACATTAAACCCGCGCAATCGCAAATCCAGCCCGATCGAGCCACCAATTAAACCCAGTCCTACAATACCGATATTCATAGCAATAAAATGGGGATATTTGATACGGTGCCGCCCCCATGACAGTCGAGGAACTCCTGAAAAAATATGCCGCCGGAGAAAGAAACTTTGCCGGAATCAACCTGACTGAGGCCAACCTCAGCGGCGTCAACTTGAGCGGAGCCAACCTCAAGGGTGCGAATCTGAGTGTAGCAAACCTGAGCGGAGCAAACCTCAGCAAAACCAACCTCACAGGTGCCAAACTCAACATCGCCAGACTCAGTGGCGCCCATCTAGGCGGCGCCGACCTCACCGACGCCGACCTCAACGTCGCTTACCTAGTGCGAGTAGACCTCAAAAAAGCCATACTCATAGGAGCCAAACTGATCAGAGCCGAGCTGATTCGAGCCGAACTCAGCGGCGCCAACCTCCAAGGCGCAAACCTCAGCGGCGCCACCCTTACCGAAGCCACCCTTCGAGGAGCCAACCTCGCTCAAGCCAACCTTCGAGGCGCTCACCTCAGCGGCGCGTGCTTGACAGAAGCCAACCTCGAACAAGCCAACCTGCAAGGAGCCGACCTGAGCCGCGCAGACCTCAGCGGCGCCGACTTGCGAGGCACAGAACTGAGACAAGCCAACCTCACTCAAGCCGTACTCAGCGGCGCCGACCTCAGCGGCGTCAATTTGCGCTGGGCCATTCTCAGCGGCTGCAATCTCCGCTGGGCCGACCTGAGCGAAGCCAAATTGAGCGGTGCCGACCTCAGCCGAGCCGACCTCTGCCACGCCAACTTGCTGAATGCCAGCTTAGTTCACGCCGACCTGACAAATGCCTATCTGATCCGCGCCGACTGGATTGGAGCCGACTTAACCGGAGCCACCTTAACCGGAGCCAAACTTCACGCAGTTTCGAGGCTCGGCATCAAAACCGAAGGCATGACCTGCAAGTGGGTCGATCTGAGCCCCAACGGCGACCACAGCCAAATTTACTGGTTGAACTCAGGAGGAACCCACGACTTTTTTCACGAAACCTTGCCCACAGTTCGGATTGTGATTGACTCGCCCTTAGACCAAGGCGCTCATTTTGCACTAGCTGCAACTTATTACCAAATTGCCCAACAATACCCGAGTTTAAGTCAGCCTCCCACGATTGAAGTCAGCTCCAGGCGCACCGTACTCGCATTTAAAATGGACAGCGACGATAAATTATTTGCCACCGCTTACGTTGCGATCATTCCTTTTAACGACGCTGCCATAACTCAAAAAAACCTAATAGCTTTGATGAAAATGATTCAATCGCACGATGCAGGAAAACTTAACGTCAAAGAATCTAAACACGTCCAGTTATGCAGCAAAGCTCTTAACCAAGCTATCAGTAAAGTAGACCAAATCAAAATTTCCAGTTCTTTTCCAAAAATCGGTGAAAGCATCAATTTCTTTCAAATACCCACACAGATGAGCTTAATTAATTCCCGCGATCAAAGACTCAGCGTTTATCACCACCCAGGCTTCGGCAAGCGCCTGATTAAAAAATACGATCTGAGTAACTCAACATCGGCTAAGTTAGCCGAAAGCACAAAATTGGCTCAAGCTAATATCACTAGCATTTTGGATTTTATAAAAGGCTTCCACAACATAGATGTCTAAGCATATTGCATCAAGTTACAAAAAATGCTTATTCTAGTTTAAAGGTTGGCACAATAAAGCTTTGTTCTAGCTAAGACATCAGGGAAATTGAAAAGCATGGATGCCGAAGAACTCATCACCAAATATGCAGCAGGAGAAAGAGATTTTACTGCCATCCTCCTTTGCGAGGCAAATCTGAGCAGGATCGATCTCAGCGGGGCTAATTTCAGTGAGGCAATTTTGAGCCTTACCAACATGAGCGGCACCAATTTGTCAAACGCCAACATGAGAAAAGCCAAACTCAATGTTGCCAGACTCAGCGGTGCCAATCTGCACAAAGCCAACCTCAGCGGCGCTATCCTCAACGTGGCAAACTTGATTCGAGCCGACCTCAGAGAAGCCCAACTCGTCGAAGCTACAATGATCAGATCCGAACTGATCCGAGCAGACCTGAGTAGTGCCAACTTGACCGGTGCAAATCTCAGCGAAGCAGATTTGAGAGAAGCAACCCTCAGAGAAGCCAATCTAGAGCAAGCCGACCTCAGCGGGGCTCACCTGAGAGGCGCTTTTCTAACAGCAGCAAACTTGGAACGGGCTAACTTGCACAGAGCCGACCTCAGCAGGGCAGACTTGCGAGGAGTCAACCTCTGCAATGCCGAACTCAGACAAGCTAATCTATCTCAGGCAAACCTCAGCGGCGCTGACTTGCGAGGCGCTAATCTCCGGTGGGCCGACCTCAGCGGGGCGAACTTGACCGGTGCTGACCTCGATGAAGCGAGATTGAGCGGGGCCAACTTGTACGGAGCAAATTTGAGCAATGTCAATCTATTGAACGCTACTTTGGTACACGCGGATTTGACTCAAGCAAATTTGATTCACGCTGATTGGGTGGGCGCAGATTTGACGGGGGCGGCCCTGACGGGGGCAAAAATTTATGCGGTTTCTAGGTTTGATGTGAAAGCAGATGACATTACCTGCGATTGGGTTGACCTCAGTCCTAACGGCGATCGCAGCCACATTCAGCGCTTTACCCCAGAAGAATCTCAAAGGTTTTTCAATGCTACACCGCCGACAGTTCAAATTATTGTCGATCGACCTCTCGACCCCGACGCTAACTTTGTCCTTGCAGCTACCTACCGCCAAATTGCCCGTCAATACCCTGCTTTGAGCCATCCTCCCAGTATCGAAGTTAATTCCCGACGCACAATCATATCATTTAGAATAGAACAGGACGAGCAACTATTTCCCACCGCTTTCGTTGCGATTATTCCCTTTAGTGATGCAGCATTTACTCAGAAAAATTTGATTACTTTGATCAAGATGATTCAACCCCAAAGTGGTAATAACCTGGGCGTCAGAGTGTCAAATATGGTAGTGCAATTAAACGTAGCCCTGACCAAAACAATGAGAAAAATAGGGGAAATGAAAATTCAGCCGGTTCGCCTCGATCGCGAACCGATGTCAAGTTTTTTCCAATCACCTACCCAAACTGTACTCGCTAACTCCAGCGCCGAAACTTTGATGATTCACTATCACCCAGATTTTGGCAGAAACTTGACAAATTTGCCCGGAGTCAACAAAACCTCTATCAGTCCTGCAATTAAAGCCCAAAGATTTACCACCCCGCCGCTAAATACGGTCATTGAGTTTGTCAAAAGCTTTTATCAGATCGGTGAGTAAATACTATAATTTAATTTGATATTATTTCTATTTATGCCATATAAAAGTTAGCCGATTGCCATTTTATTCAGGTAAACAAATGGAAGCTGAAGAACTGCTCAAACGATTTGCAATCGTCAAAAGATATACTGAAGGCGACAGAGATTTCACAGGAATTAACCTGAATGAAGCTAATCTCAGCCGCATCAATCTCAGCCAATCAATTTTAAAGGGGGCTAGCTTATTTGTCACCAACCTCAGCGGTGCTAACTTGAGCGAAGCTAACTTGAGCGAAGCTAACCTGAATGTGGCTAGACTCAGCAGTACCAACCTGTCGCGGGCAATCTTAAACGGGGCTACTCTCAACGTAGCAAACTTAGTGAGAGCCGATTTAAGTGCAGCTCAACTAATCAGAGCATCCCTAATTAGAAGCGAATTAGTCCGCTGCGAACTCAGCAAAACTAACTTCAGCGGCGCTAACCTGACTGAAGCAGATTTAAGAGAGGTAAAACTGACGGAAGCTAACCTGTTCGGTGCTAACCTGTCCGGTGCAAATCTCAGAGGTGCTTCGGCTGCTTCAGCTAACTTTCAAGAAGCTAACTTGCACGGCGCAGATTTGACGAAAGCAGAACTTAGCGGCGTTAATTTTAACAATGCCGATATGAGACAAACTTCTTTGCAACAGGTGAATCTCAGCAGTGCCAATTTGAGCGGAGCTAACCTTAAATGGGCTGATTTGACGGGAGCTAACCTCAGCGGCGCGGATCTGAGCTTTGCTAAATTGAGCGGAGCTAACCTTAACGGAGCAGATTTAAGAAATACTAATTTAGGAAGTGCTAGTTTCGTTCACGCTGATTTGACAGAAACAAATTTGATTAATGCAGATTGGGTGGGCGCTGATTTGAGGGGAGCAACTTTAACAGGAGCAAAACTGTATTTGGTTCCTCGGTGTGGTATCATTGCAGATGATATTACTTGCCAGTGGGTTGACCTCAGCCCCGCAGGCGATCGCACTCAGATTCAACAATTTAATTCGCCGTCAGAATCGATAAAATTTTTAAATCACACGCCTGGGTTAGTGCAAATTGTAGTTGACGCACTTTTAGACTACTCAGCAAACAGCACTTTAGCAACAGTTTACAGCGAAATAGCTCGGCATTACCGGGCAATGAATTTTCCTCCTAATATTGAAGTCGGCTACCGCCGCACAACTCTAACTTTTAGATTTGAGAGCGATGAGCATTTATTGCCAGCAGCTTTTTTAGCGATTCTTCCTTTTAAGGATGCTGTACAAACTCAGAGAAATATTATGGTTATTGGCAAAAATATTGAAAGTCAAAATTTAGATGAGAAACGAATAGTGCAGTTGCGTAAAGCATTGAGTAAAGCTACAAATAAGTTAAATGAGTTGATAAATTTGGTCTCTAATATATCAGGGGTTAGTCAACCAACAAAGTTTTTTGAGTCACCTACCCAAACTATTTTAATTAGTTCGGGACAGGAGAGTTTGATGGTGAATTCTCACGGGAATTTTGGGAAGGGAGGTGCCAGTCATCAACCCAGTAAATTCAGTTTGCCTCTCGGTCAAAAAGTAGTTGATTTTCTGGCCAGTTTTGATTATGTTGAGTGAGAAATGTCAATTTTAAAACCGATTGATTGAGGTAGAAGTCCATAACTCATTGCTCCGCTTCCTGCGATCGCACTCCGAGCCGCACTGGCCCCACCATTTAACGATGGCGCGGCTCGTGGCGCGGGCTTTGCGCTTGGGGCGCAGCGCTCTGATCCAAACGGGGCTTCCCGCTGGAGCTTACCGACAGCGGTATCGAGTCAGCTATTTGATGCCGATTTTGATGTGGCCGGAGCCTGTGATTTTAGTCGCACCGACACCGCTGATCGAGCATTTGAGAACAGTGGAAATACCGCGTTTGCAAGAGTGGCTGCAAACAGAGGGGTCGATCGAGACTTATTCGGATAATGCCACTGGGCGAGGATTGATGCTAGCAGATCCGCAGTCTTGGCTGGCGGCTCGCTTGACGGGGAATTCGCAACTTCACAGGAATATTCCGACAATTATTGACGGTGTGGATGACTTGGAAGTTTGGACGCGCCAACAATTGACGGCGGGTTTGCAACCGGCTGACTGGAATGATTTAATGCAATCTCAGCCTTTGGAAGCCGATGCAATCCTCCAAGGGCGGGTAATGCTAACGCGGGCTTTCTTTAAGCATCCGGCGAAACCAGAGGAGTGCTATTTGCTGGAAACCGCAGAGCAAAATATTTTGGAGGGGCTGTTTGAAAGGATTGAGCCAAACCCCCTAATTCCGGCTGCTTGGAGCAATTTTTGGCAGCGGTGGGAAGCAAACGGAAAACTGCGGTGGGCGGAAATTCATCGGGAGGCTGGGTCATTTTCTCTGTACTGCGCGCCGGTGCAGGTGGCTGAGGTTTTGAGCAAAATTTGGGACTATCAGCCGGTGGTGTTGATTGGGGGGGCGGTGGATGTGGAACCGAAGGCTCCGATCTTCCGGGAAATGCTGGGGCTTCCAGAATTGACGAGCGTTAAGTTTTCGCCCGATCGACAAAGCGAATTAATTCAACTGTACATTCCCAACTGGCTACCGCTGCCAAATACGCCGGAATTTCAGGGAGTTTTAATGGAAGAAATTCGGACTTTGCTGTTGATGAGCGCGTCGGTGGCGGGTTTAACGGTGCTGATTGTGGGTGATGTACCGCTCAAGGCTAGACTGGCGGCGATTTTGGCTTCTGAGTTCGGTTCTCGCGTGCAGGTAGAAAAGACTGATGTGGGCGAGAATGCGATTTTGGTGACTGGGTGGGAGTTTTGGCGGGAACATCAGGGGGAATTGAGGGCGCCTCACTTGCTGGCGATCGCAACTTTGCCGCTACCTTCTTTGGAGAATCCTTTGGTGACGGCGCGTGTGGCTTATTATAAGGAACGGCGCAAGGATTGGTTTCGGTTGTATTTGCTGCCGGCGGCGCTGAATGAGTTGCAGCGGGCGATCGCGCCGGTGCGAGAACGTCAAGGGGTTGTGGCGATTTTCGACAGCAGGGTGATTCACCGCAGTTATGGCCAGCAGGTTTTAGCGGCTTTGAGTCCTTTTGCGAGGATTGATTATTTGGATACGACTTGGCTGACCCAGGCTTGAGATGACCTGTTGACCTATAATTTGGTTAGGTATTCAGTTGAAATCTAATTTAGCAGACAAAGATTATGGGTGAAGCTAAGCGTCGCAAAGAGTCGATCGGCGACGAATACGGTAAAGAAGAACGCATCGTTCCCTGGCTGCCAATCACGAAAACCCAAAGCGAAGATTTTGTGAAGTGGACAAGTCGCGGAAGCTGGATGGGGATTGGCGTTTTGGTGGCTTGGTGGATTGTAGTGCGGTTTGTCGGCCCCTCGGCGGGTTGGTGGCAGGTTAACTGATGCCAGACTCGACAAATGCCTGTATTCTTGGCATTGTGTCGAGTTTAACTGGGAAACCAGCGGCTGAATTTTTAGGAAAAATTTAGTTGCAAATTTGGACTCGGTATGGTATGGTAATTATCTGCGGGCAATTAGCACAGTGGTAGCGCACTTCCTTCACACGGAAGGGGTCACAGGTTCAAATCCTGTATTGCCCATCTAAATTATTTTCTGATTCCTCTTATTTCTTAGTCCCCCTCTGGTGGGACGAAATTTTGTGTAGCCGCGGTTTCAACCGCCGTTTATTCTGCCGAAGCTATTCAAATCCTGGGAATTTTAGCTGGATTGGTTCTATGTCTTGCTGTTTGGCTTTTGTGCCAAGATAATCAGCAGCGTCACCCATCGCCTGAGTAGCAGTTTTGGCTTTGGCTTCGGCTTTGGCTTGTTGTGCGCGGATGTCTTCTAATAAGACTGATTCAGGCTCATCGTCAGCGTTTTGAGAAGTTAGTTCACCCCGAAAGGCACGATGCAGTATGGTTTGAAATAAATGCTCTGCTTGGCGATCGGCTTCCCGTTGTTGCGTGCGGAGACGATCGAATTTTTGGACGATTTGAGCGAATTTTTCTTGGAGGGGGAGGGGCGGAACTAGCATTGGAAACTCTTTCAACAGGGTAGGGCTGATATTAGACTGACCAATAGCTTTTTTGCATCTCTCCTGAAACAACTGTTTAAAATACTTTGAATTAAGAAGGGCTACAAAGTAATCAGGTAGAACTTCTTTGGTCAACTTAAGCTTGACTAGATACGACGCAAGGACAGCATCAATCTTGTAATTCCAGTGTGCTGTCTTACCTACTAATTCAGTTGAATTGGTTCGATTAAAAATTATATCACCTGGAACTAATTTTAATTCGTAAAACTCTTTTTCAGAAAGTTCTACATAAGACACTGAGGTTAGATCGATATGTCCTGAATATGTAATATTTCCCATGCCCAAAACGGGATAACCTCGTTTCTCAGAATTAGATTTTTCAGAAGTGCCATATTGTGATAAAGCCACAACATTATCAATAGTTGCACAATCCCAGCTTTTCGGATTTGTGGCAGGGTCGCCGAACATCTCCAAAAAGACCGATCGCACGTAGGTGTCGCTGAGTTGTAGGGCGTAGCGGCGGGTGCGTCGGAGTCGATCGGCTTTTTGGGCGATCGCGGCAATCCGCTTTTGTTCTGCTAACGGCGGCAGAGGAATTAAAAGAGGTGCCAAATCTCCTCGATTAATCTGCGGAACACTACTTCCATTCTGTAGCAAAGATAGATCTAACTTTTCAAACCATAAGTGCAAGTATGAAGGAAAAATTTTGGAAATTTTAGGTTGAATCCCCATAAGATTTGGATCGAGAACGGCGGGGATTTTAAGAAGGCGCTTTTTATTCGTTCCAATAGCGCCTCCTC
Source organism: Microcoleus sp. Pol12B3 (assembly GCF_036701355.1). Classification (NCBI taxonomy): domain Bacteria; kingdom Bacillati; phylum Cyanobacteriota; class Cyanophyceae; order Oscillatoriales; family Microcoleaceae; genus Microcoleus; species Microcoleus sp. Pol12B3. Next base: position 1,349 of record NZ_JAUBQS010000099.1, on the reverse strand, counting down.
GTTTGGGAAACACTATTGCATTTGGAGTTAAAATGCGGTTTCCTGCAATTTTAGGCGATGTATAAACTGCACCTCCATAAATTGCATAACCGTCAGAATAATTTCCATCTAAATCTGAGACTTTAAGACAGTATACTCGGTTTTCAGTATCTGCCTCTTTTACAGGTGGAAGAGTATTTCCACCTACTATTTCACATATCTCTTCTAAGCTAGCCCATTGCCAACTATCAGGTAACTTTTTCGCTTCACTCATCACCATGCTGCAAATATCTCACTCTGCCTTGACAGATTGCATCAACTCCTTCATTTCCATCGCCATCACATCCTCTAACTTCAGCAATCGCTCCATAGTCACCTGTGGGGGCTCATAATACACCTCATCCTGCTCAATCTGACGGTAACGACTCGCTGAAAAGTCGTATTTATTCGCCTTCACCTGCGCCTTTGTCACCCAAAACTGGCGATTCAATTGATTGATTTCCGCTTGCAGGGGTGCTATTTGCTCCTGCAGTTGTGCCAGTCGTTGCCTATCTGTTTCCAAAGCGAGGCGAGTTGGCTCATCATCGGCGGGTGCAACAGCATTCTCAAACGTCAGGCGATTGATTTCCTTGTGCATAATCAACCGTTCAGCCTTCAAGGGTGCAATCTCCAATTTTAACACACTCAGGCGTTCTGCTTTTTGCGTCGTGAAATCAGCATCAAACCGATTATTCCAACAGGTGAGAATATCCGGGATATCATTCTCCGCAACAGGTTGCCGCTTATCATCCAGCGAAAACCCATCATGATCCATATCGTAAAACCAAATTTTGTCCGTCGTACCGCCGCGAGTAAATAGCAGTACGGCCGTCGAAACACCCGCATAGGGTTTAAACACCCCTGAAGGCATCGACACCACCCCATCGAGTCGATTTTCTTCAATCAGCTTTTTCCGAATTTCCTGGTGTTGGTTACTAGAACCAAACAGCACCCCATCCGGCACAATTACCGCACAGCGTCCCCCCATATCCAACACCCGCAGAATCAGATGCAAGAATAGCAATTCTGTCTTCTTGCACTTCGTTGGCAGCGTGGGGTTAATATCCGACTCATCCATCTTCCCCTTAAACGGTGGATTCATCAGCACCACATCCAAGCTTTTCTGATCCTCAAAGGATTTAGAAAGCGTATCCATGTAGAAAAAGCGGGGATGCTTAATCCCGTGCAGCATCAGGTTCATCGACCCAATCCGCAACATCGTCATGCCAGAATCATTATCGTATGCAGTAATACCCCTCTTCTGTCACTCTAGGCAGAAGAAAATAAGAATTCCCTCTCATTCATCAAGTAAGAGAAGGGATTTGGGTAAA
>NZ_JAUBQS010000098.1:0-14849 GCF_036701355.1 Microcoleus sp. Pol12B3 | reverse complement strand
CTATTTTTACCAACAGGGGATGAGGGCTATAAGTCAGATTCAATCTAGCTCCTAGCCATCCTTGTCACCCCCCCAGCGTTACCAGGGTATTTTTGATAACGAGGAAATTAAGTTTCGAGTGAGGCATCGCGTCCTCTATCATTTGAAAGAGGTGACCTCCAACATTTTTATTCTGAGTGATTTCTCGGCACCCTAACTAACAGCCAAATTATAATTATTAAAGTGGTACACATTCTAGTAATTGACGACAACCCCACCGATCGGCTGCTCGTCAAACGCGAATTAGAGCGGCAATTTTCGCCATTGGAAGTAACGGAAGTTTCCGACAATAGATTGTTCGTGGAAGCAGTGAATCGAGGTCGATTCAATCTGGTGATTACCGATTACCAACTGCGCTGGACGAACGGTTTAGATGTGCTTAAAACTATCAAAGCACGTTATTCACAATGCCCGATTATAATGTTTACAAATACTGGCAATGAAGAAATTGCTGTAGAGGCGATGAAATCCGGATTGGACGATTACATTATCAAGTCGCCTAAGCACTACGTCCGCCTTTGCGTTGCTGTTCGCACAGTGCTCGATCGAGTTGCCGCCTGGGAACGAGTCGCCAGACTAGAAAATCAACTTAATTCTCTGTTAGAACGCTTAAATGTCGGAGTTTTTCGAGCGAGTTCTCAGGGACAGCTTTTGGAAAGCAATCAAGCTTTTTTGCGCTTGTTTGATGCCAGCAATTTAGCAGATGTCCAAGGGATTTATCTGCAGCAATTATTTTTGCAACCGGTAGATTCAGGGGAGTCTCGGTGCCAAAATCTAGAAATTACATTTCCTTTGGCAGACGGTCGAGTAAAATGGATTCGGTTTACTCAATATGTTTACAGCATAGAAGGTGAAAGTACGATCGACGGATTGGTGGAAGATATTACCGAACTCAAGCAAGCTGAACTTGCTTTGCGCGAATTTAATGAAACTTTGGAAGAGCGGGTGAGAGAGCGTACTGCTGAGTTAGAAGAAGTTAATGCACAGCTAGAATCGTTTACCTATTCAGTTTCTCACGACTTGCGCGCTCCTTTGCGGGGAATTTTGTTTTTTGCTGAAATATTGCTCAACGATCAAGTTAGCAACTTGGATGCTACCTCACAAGATTACTTATACCGGATTGCGGATGCTGCAAGTATGATGAATACTTTAATCGAAAATTTGCTAGAGTACAGCCGCCTCAGCAAAGCTAACTTGCCACTAAAAGCAGTCTCTCTTAATTTAATTGTGGCTCGATCGATCGCGCAACTAGAGACCGAAATTGCCCAAAAACAAGCTCGCATAACGGTTGTCGAACCGCTACCTGCGGTATTGGCACATCCTCCTACGCTGCTGCAAGTTTTGGCTAACTTGCTCTCCAATGCTATTAAGTTCGTGCAGCCTGGGATAGCTCCCCAGGTGCGAGTTTATGCAGAAGCTGAGGATGAATATATCTATCTTTGGGTAGAAGACAACGGCATTGGTATTGACGAAAAATTTCATGGTAGAATTTTTGGATTGTTCGATCGCCTGCACGGTCAAGAAGTGTATCCAGGGACGGGAATTGGGTTGGCGATAGCGAACAAAGGAGTCGATCGGATGGGTGGTGCGATCGGGCTGAAATCGACTTTGGGCATGGGTACCCGCTTCTGGGTAAAATTACGCAAGTACGAGAGTTGAGGAACCAGTATACGGGATTTAAAAGATGAGGTTCTAGACAAGAGGGTTTTAACAGCAATATTCTGCTGTAGCTCAAAGAATCAATCAACCCGCTTGTTCACACCCGAAGACAGAATAAACAATTAGTATAATGATAGTTAAGTAATCTCTTGCACCTTTCCTGCCTGAGCTGGCTTTCTGATGTGTTTTACAACAACTTAGTTAATTAATGTGCTTGTGGGTACGCCCCTAAAAAGCTGGTTGAGGATATTACAAGCTGTAAAATAAATAAAATACAAGCAAATATAATAAAATTATTGGCAAGTCTAATTAACCCACCAAGTACATATTCAAATTGTCTAGATTGCTTAAGAACATATTATTAGATTTAAGAATGTTTGCGCCCCTATAAAAACTAAAAGGCTAATGCTGTCTATTCTGTTAATCGACGACAACCCGAACGATCGCCTGATGATCGAGCGAGAACTGAGGAAAAATTTTTCGGATTTAGAAATTAAATCGGTTATTGATATCCAAACTCTCGAACAAATCCTGGCAGTCGGGGGTTTTGATATAGTAATTACCGACTACCAACTGCACTGGAGCGACGGATTAACTATTCTCCAAAAAGTTCACAGCCACTACCCAAATTGTTCGGTAATTATGTGTACTGACAGCGGCAGCGAACAAGTGGCAGTCGAAGCTATGAAAGCCGGCTTAAGCGATTACGTGTTCAAAGGGCGGTACTTAAAGCGGCTGGCGGGGGCTGTGGGCGAAAGCTTGAAAAAACAGCAGTTGCGCGAAAACTACGCGAAAACGTCGGCGCAGTTGGCAATTTCGGAGGAAAGGCTGAGATTGGCGATCGAAGCCTCGAAAATGGGAACTTGGGATTGGAATGTATTAACTGGCGAGGTCGTTTGGTCGGAGGGACACGAACTGTTATTCGGGTTGGAAAAAGGCAGTTTTCCGGGAACTTATGAAGCGTATTTTGCCTGCATTCATCCGGATGACCAAGCCTCGATCGCCGACGCTGTTGCCTTTGCTTTAGAAAACAAAATAGAATACAAGTACGAATTTAGAGTTTTTTGGCCCGACGGCAGCTTGCACTGGATATCGGGTAGGGGCAAGTTCTTTGATGATGATACGGGTAAATCGGTGCGATCGATCGGCGTGGTTTGGGATATTACGGATCGCAAATTATCCGAAGCGAGGGTGCAAGAAAGCGAGGAAAATTTGCGCTTTGCTCTAGAAGCAGCTAACACGATCGCTTTTACCTGGGATGTGGCATCGGGGGAAGTCCGCCGTTCGTCTAATGCCGAAACACAGATGGGTTTGGGGCCAGACAGCACCTTTGGTACTTTTGAGCAAAAAAAGAATGCGGTGCATCCAGAAGACCGGGAAAGGTTTTTGGCAGATGTGGATGCCGCATTCAGGGGCACGGGAGTTTACGAGTCGGAATACCGCAAAGTGCGACCCGACGGCTCAGTGATTTGGCTTCACGAAAAAGGGCGAGTGGTTTTTGACGCATCCGGTACACCCCTTCGGCTGTCCGGCGTGGCGATCGACATTACGGAGCGCAAACAGTTAGAATACGACCGCGCGCGCGCGTTGGCCCGGGAGCGGTCGTATTTGCGCCGCCTGCAAAAGTTAACCTCCGCGTCAGTGGCTATCAACTCCACGCTGTCGGTGGCAGAAATACTTCAGTTAGCTGCCGATAGCGCCCGCCAAATTCTGGAAGTCCACCAGGTAGCGGTCAACCTCAACCCGGCAGCCAACTGGGATGAGGGAATTAGCAAGTTTTCCATGTCAGAAAAATACGCCGCGTGGCAAGATTACTGCGAGGAACCAGACGGTACAGGAATTTACCAAAAAGTTTGGCAGCAGCAACAGGCGATGCGAATGACTCAAAGCGAGTTAGAGGCTCACCCGGCATGGCGGGGGTTCGGCAAGGCTGCGGGGAAGCACCCGCCGCTGCGGGGCTGGCTGGCTGTACCGCTGACCACTCGGGACGGCAGAAATCTGGGATTGATTCAGTTGTCGGACAAGTATGAGGGGGAGTTTGCCGAAGATGATGAAACTATTTTAATGCAGTTGGCTCAGGCGGTGTCGGGGGCGATCGACAATGCCCGCCTTTACGAGGAATCTCAGCAAGCAAATCGCATGAAAGATGAGTTTTTGGCAACTCTTTCTCATGAGTTGCGATCGCCTTTAAACGCGATTTTGGGCTGGGCGCAACTGCTGCTGCAACGCAGTTTGAGTCCGGCTGCTACGGGGCGGGCTTTAGAAACGATCGAGCGAAATGCTAAATTGCAAACTCAATTGATTGATGATTTGCTGGATATTTCGCGAATTATTCGCGGCAAGTTGACTTTGAATCCTTGTGCGGTAAATTTAATTTCGATGGTGGAAGGAGCGCTGAATACGGTGCGGTTGGCTGCGGATGCTAAGTCGATCGAGTTGCGGTCTGCAATTGTAGATGTGGGCTGGGAGACTGCTGAATTTTCCGAACTTGGGAAGGTTTCTGGCAATCCTGAATCTCAGTTAAATCCGAGATTTTGGGTATCAGGAGACCCTGGCCGCTTGCAGCAAGTAATTTGGAATTTGCTGACGAATGCGATTAAGTTTACGCCGCGCGGGGGGCGAGTTGAAATCCGGCTACAGCGAGTAGATTCGGAGGTTGAGCTGGCTGTTACCGACACGGGAATTGGGGTTGCACCGAATTTTTTGCCTTACGTGTTTGACTCTTTCCGCCAAGCGGATGCTACGATTACTCGAAATTATAGCGGTTTGGGGCTGGGGCTCTCAATTGTGCGGCAGTTGGTGGAACTCCACGGTGGCACGGTTTGGGCTCAAAGTCCGGGACTTGATATGGGATCGACTTTTACTGTCTGTCTCCCTTCCATGCAGGTAAATTCGATCGCCGACGAGGAAGCGCAGGTTTTGGCTGGCGCTGGTAATTTACTGGGAGTTAAGGTTTTGCTGGTTGATGACGAGGTTGATTCGCGGGAATTTATGAGGTTTGTCTTGGCCGATTCCGGGGCTAATGTCAAGGTTGCATCGTCTGCTGCTGAGGCGTTTGAGGTGGCTTCGCAGTTTAGTCCGGATGTTTTGGTCAGCGATATCGGAATGCCGCAGGAAGACGGATATTCGCTGCTACGAAGGCTGCGTTCTTTGAACACTCTGACAGGGAAATTTTGGGCGATCGCTCTGACGGCTTATGCTAGAGATGAAGACCGCGATCGTGCTTTCGCTGCCGGTTTTGACCGACATCTGCCTAAACCTGTGCAACCCGATGTGTTGCTAGAGACTATAGTCAAGTTGAGGCAGCAAGGGCTACCAACTTAAAAAATTCTATTAATAATTGGGAATTCGTAATTGGAAAGTGGTTAATGGGAATTGGGAATCGTGCTTTTAGTGACGACTTTAGTCATTGTAAAATTCGCTCGTACCGGCTTTCCTCACTACCAATCTATAATGCTAATTTTACCGGACACGACCTGATTAACCCGACTGGATATAGGCGGAAATCGCTCAACAAAAAAATATAAAAATTTGGATTTTTCAAGATGTTCAAATTCTGCTTGTGGGGCTTTGCTTTTAGCGCGCCTAAAATATGCAATTTCTATGCCGATTAGGTAATTGGTTTGTGTTAATATGCTAAAATATCCAACAACCACGCGGTAATAATTAGGTGGACAAACTTCAGACAGATATAGAGGCAATTTACTCTCAAATTGAGCAATTGCGCCTGGAACGCCAGCAGCTTAGTATTGCCGATGCTGTCCCAGCCGGTGATTCGCCCCAAGCGATCGCCGATGCTTATCGTCGTCACGCGAGGGAAACAGCACAAGTGTCGGCCGAAGTCAAGGGTATAGATGACGCGATCGCGGCTCTGTCTGCTCAACTGAGTCAGAAACAGCAGCAATCGGTAAAATTGCAAAGAATTACTCCGATGGAGCAGCAAGTTGAAGAAGGAAGAGCGCTCGCTCACGGACACGCGGAACGGATTAATGAACTGGCGGCGGAACTGGCGGCGGAAGTGAAGGGACTCAAAGCCATCGCCGACCAAATTAGTCCCAGCTACTGGCAGGTTTATTACAAGCCTTTTATTACTGGTTTTAAGAGTATTACTGTTCCCTACGTGCGGTCGGACGGGGATGTTTGGACTATTGTCAATCGAGTCGTTTAGAGAGGCTGCGGGAGCAGAAATAATCAGCGCTCAATACAATTTTTTCCTGTCCCTGTTCCTCTACTTCAACCCCGCAGCAGTTGCTTAATAGTGCCGACCAATTCCTGTGGGTGAAATGGCTTGGCGATGTAAGCGTCGGCTCCTTGTTTCATTCCCCAATAGCGATCGAACTCTTCGCTTTTGCTCGAACACATTACCACCGGCAAATTTTGGGTTTTAGGGTCGCTTTTGAGCCTGCGACAGACTTCGTAGCCGTTCATCCGGGGCATCACGATATCCAGAACGACTAAATCTGGGCGGTTAGCCTTGATTTGCTCTAGAGCTTCTACGCCATCACTCGCTACTGTGACGTTGAGTCCTCTACCTTTGAGCAAGTCGGCGATCATCTCCCGCAGAGTGACGCTATCATCAACAACCATAACTGTACTCATAGAATAATCCCTACCAAGTTTCTGGGTTGAAACGTTCTCATTAACGTTTACACTAACGTTCACCTTCAAAGGTGTCTTTTCATGATTGAGATTGCGCTCTGCTAAATGTAGTTTACCCACTTTTGCTGATTTCTCAATCATTTTCTGAGTAATTACCGCAAGATTGAAAGATCCGCGCAATCTCGGTTGACACACGAGGCTACGTCCGTTAGTCTATCATTTTCTTTCTCAAATGGTACTATTATCAAAAAATCAGGGTATGGCTTGGTTGTGTGTTTCCCGTTGAGGACGGCGGCGCTCGGCCGCCTGCATCAACATTTGTCTAATTAGGATTTTTCGTACCTAAAGCCGATAGTTTTTGGTCGTAGAGCGTGTCTAAAACTGCCGGGCGCTGGCGGTAGCTGTGACCGGTGTTTTTGCAGCCATTAGCAACTATTCCCAAGACGGAAGCTCCAGAAATTTTTAATTCTTCTAAAACTTTGCGAACTTGCGATCGGTCTGTTTGCCCAATTTGGACGACCATAATCGTAGCGTCTGTGCGAGCTGCGATCAAGTGGCTGTCTGCCAAGCCTGCTAGTGGCGGGGTGTCATAAATTACTAAGTCAAAAAATGCTTGAAATTGCTCCATCAGATAATGCATTTTTTTGGAAGAAAGAAGCTTGATCGGATCGGGGGGAATTTGGCCGGCGGTGAGTACGAACAAATTTTCTTGGTTCGGGGCTCGTTGAATCGCGTCGTTGAGGCTGAGATCTGTGGAGATGGCCTCGCCCAGACCACGCACGTTGGGCAGTCCTAACTTAACGTGCAGTTGCGGGCAGCGCAAATCTGCATCTACTAGCAATACTCGCTGTCCCACTGCTGCTGCTGTGGCTGCCAGGTGCAAAGCTACTGTAGATTTGCCGTCTCCGGCTAAGGCAGAGCCGACTAAGAGCGATCGAATTGCCGTGCCTGCACTCAGCAAGTGAATGTTCGTGTATAGCGATCGAAAGGCTTCTAAAAATTGATAGTCCAAGTCGCTCAAAATACTCGCTCCCCCGCTCATCGGACCGGTATGTCTAGCTTCGACCGGTTCGACTATTTCCACTTTCGAGTTCGATCGAGCCGACGTTAGTTTCCTCTGTCTAGCTGGCGGTCGGCGCTTGACTTTTTTGGTAAACGGAATCACACCGAGTATGGGCAATCTTGTGGCGATTCTCAGTGATTCTGGAGTGTGGAACACAGTATTTAGTACTTCTACGAGCAAGCCGACTGCTATGCCCAGCAGACTGCTTAAAATTACTGCCAGCGCTAACTGTTTTTTGGTTTGTTTGACGGTAGCTGTTAGAGGGTTGCCGAATTTGTCTAGCGGAATTTCCGGAGGATTTATCAGCACCCAAGGTATTTGCTGCTGAGCCGCATCAATCCGCAAGGATTCTCGTTTTGCCAAGAAGTCCGACAAACTCTTAGTAACTACTTGCAGTTCCCGCTGTAAATTGTCGTATTCTCGGGTTGTGACTGAAAAGTTTCTAATTTTTTGGTTGAGAGCATTTTGCAAAGCTGTCATTTCGCGATCGCGCGCTTCAACTTCTTTGATTTGGGTCTCTAAATTTCCCATCACCACTTCTTTTGCTTGTTGAGTGGCGGTTAAAATCAGTTCTTCCCGACTTTTTCGCAGCGCTAAAACTGGCAAACTGTCTTCTCTGTACTGAGCTAATTTTAATGACAATTCCGAGTCTATTCTCTGAATTTGACCTAAGAGTCCGCCGTAAGCTTGTCCTTGGGTCATCAGCAGCCCCTGGGGATTATTTTCGTTGAGTAGTTTTTGATAGCTTTGGTAGAGGTTTCGCATCCCTTTTAGCTGAACTCTAATTTCTACTTGCTTACCCCGAATGCTTTGAACTTGTTCAGACAGAGATTTTCCCTCTATCTGAGGTTCAAACAAGTTGCTCTGCTGCCGCAGTCTTTGCACTTGCAGTTGCAGAACTTCCACTCTTTCTCGGAGCTTGGGCATCTCCGTATCTATAAATTTAATACCTTGATTAATGCCCATCAGCCGTTGCTGCAAGCTGTAATCTAGATACGCTTTAGAAATTTTATCCAATACGGTGTAAATTTTTTTTTGGTTTGAATCTTTGTAACGAACTTGTAAAATTTTTGTGCCTTGCTGTTTACCATCTTTCGTGTAGCTGATACGGTTGATCGACATTTTTGAGATCAGTTCGCTATAGTTCATTTTGGGATACCAAGCCCGCAATTCATCAATCACTGGCTGCATCATTTTGGGACTTCGCAAAATCCTAATTTGGGTTTCGTAGTCTAGTAGGCTAATTCCTTCTATATTAATTTTTGCGAAGTCGGCAGCTTGGGTGTTGTTTAATAGTTTGGATTGCAAACCTTCAGCCGTGGCTGGTTCTACTAACAGGGAAAAGGAGCCTTCATACTCTACAGTTATGCTTTTAGAAGTGGCGACGATCGCTGTTCCTGCCAGGGCGCTCAAAGCTATGGTGGCTGCTGCCATGACTAGGAAGCGACGGCGCACGACGCCTAACAGCCAAGACAAGTCTAGCTTTTCTTCTTCTCTCTCTTCTACGAAGTTATCTCTGTAGTTCTGAGCAGATAAATCCGGCAGTTTGCCATTCGATTTGGGTGTTAAGGGTTGGTAATCTTGTCTGCTATCCATATTCAGCCAGGGTATTTTTGAGGTTGATATTTTTGAGGTTGATATTTTTGAAGCGGCCAGGTCGCGGTTGGGTAATCTTATTGTTTAGTTTATTCTAGCCTTTGCCAGGAATTATCCACCTCACCCGCCGCCTTCTTACCTGAATAAAAATCGGAGAACGTTTATAAAATTTAACACTCCCGTAGCTGGCCCGACAGGTCCGATTACAGCGTTCATGCGATCGACAAAATTGACGAGACCCCTCCGAGATACGATAATCATGTCGTTGTTGCGAAGTTGAGGATTGGTTTCTTCGTTAATTCCTTGACTTAAATCGACTTCGATCGTCCGTTTAGTAGCTGTACCGTCGTTATTCAGGCGGACTAGCTCAACTTTATCTCTTCTAGCTCTGGTATTCTCGTACCCAAAAAATCCTCTGGAAATTAAAGCTTGATTCAGCGTGGCATTAGCTGGGAGTCTCAAGGGATCGAGGGATGTTCTAAGTTCTCCTACTACAAAAACGTTAATGCCAGTGGGAGCAAAGTTAGTGCTAGCGAGCACACCAGCTTCTGCGGGGTTGACGATCGTAGCTTTGGGCACGATGATCGTGTCTCCTTCCTGGAGGATGGTATCTTGGGCGCCGTCGCCGGACTCTAGGAATTGCCACAGGTTGACTGGGATAATTTGTTCGCCTCTTCTGGTGACGCGTCGCACTTGGATTTGCCGGATGTCGGCATCGGAGGTGATGCCGCCGGCTAGCTGAATCGCCCGGATGACGGTGGGAAAACCTTCGCGGCTGAGGTCGTTTGTGGTGTTGCCCCCGATGACGACGTAAGCCCCTGGGCGGGTGACTTGGCCAACGATGGAGATCGATCGAGGTTTTTCTGGGGGTGGCGAAAAGTTTGCCGTCGCAAATTGACGAGCTTCTGCTTGGTTGAAGTTGGCGACTGTGGGGATCACGATTGTGTCTCTGTCTTGCAAAATGATGTCTTGAGAGATGTCTCCTTCTTGCAAGAATTTCCACAGGTTGACGTTGAGCACTTGATCGGGGCCGTCTCGTTGGGGACGGCGGACGCGGATGTTGCGAATGTCGGCGACACCCGTGACGCCTTCTGCGAGTCTGATCGCTTGGGTGACGGTGGGGTACTGGACACTCGGCGCGGCTCCTGGACCAGGAGTTAGGGTAATCGTGAAGTTTCCGGGCCTGGTGACTTCTCCAATGACGCCGACATTGAGGGGGCGGGCAGCGACGAGGCTGACTGTGACTATGGGGTCTTTGAGGACGCGGCGGTAGGCGTTGCGGATGATGTTGGTGGCTTCTACTAAGGTGCGGCCGCGAACGGAGACCAAACCGATCAGAGGCAGGTTGACTGAACCGTCGGAAAGGACTTCGTAGCCGCGGCTGAGTTCGGGTACTTCGAGTATTTCTACTTGGATGCGATCGCCGCCACCGAGTTTATAGCTTTCGGGCGATCGCCTAACGGGCGCAACATTCTGGACTTGCTCTGCACCTAGCGGGATGGGAAGTTGTGCCGGGGTGCTTCTGGCATCAGTGATGACAGTCGAAGCAAACAAGACAAGACCCACAACCGACGGGGCTATCTTTCTTGGAGAACTGGCGTTAACCATAAGCCACCTAATTTTATTGACTATGATTTATATAAGTGTAGCCTTTTTAGTGCTGGGCAAAAAGCTCATTATTTTAAGCGATCGCCGAAAAATTATTGCTGTATTTTTGCTTTATGGCTAATTTCTGTGTTAGCTTGGTTGCGGGTTGACGGCTATATTTTCTATCTAGATTACTTAAGCTTGTTTTTGATAAAGGAAAGCAATTATGACTCAACCAGTGTCTAAAGCGGCTATGCTGAAAGAGCTGATTTTAGGTAATTCTTTATTTATATGGATGCTAATGGCTATAATCGCCATCGCGACTTTGCTTTTATTTCAATTGGCCAGCAGAAAAAAAACAGGTTTGGCTTTAGAAAAAACTTTTGCTTATTTTTATATTTTCATCTCTCCCTCTCTCACACAACCTCCTTTTAATTACTTGCATTTTAGTAATTTGAAATCCACAGAAGGCGGGATTTTAACAATGCTACCTTATATTTTTTACCCGTGGGTAGTATTAATTTTGTTTTCTAGGATTCAGGCTTTTGGTAGCAAATTTATAGATTTTTTTGCCAAAGTATTGATCGTAAATCCTTTCTTTTTGTTTTATACATTACTGCCATTACTGTCTACATTATGGTCCATAGTCCCTGAAGAAACTCTAAGATCTGGCCTAGCTTTTTCCGGATTTACTGCTTTCGGATTTTACTTAGCAGCCCAATATAAATGGGATGATCTATCTCGTTTTTGGCGGTGGGGATACACGGCACTGGGTTTGGCAAGTTTTATAATGAAACCACCGGGATCAGGCGACTTTGTAGGCCTAACGCAAGCTAAAAATTCTCTCGGTGGAATCCTAGCTTTATGTACGGCATTTTGGTATTTGCATTATTTTCAAGGAGCTAAAACTCAGAAAGAACGCTGGATTTCTTTGGGAATTATGTTCTTTTCTTTTTACCTGGTGAGAGCTAATAAGTCGGGAGCCGCTCTAGTGATTACTATCATATTAATAATTGCAGTCTCCTCACTAAACTTTCTAAAAAAATTAACTTTTCAGTGGGCATTTACTGCGATTATATGTTTCCTGGTGGTTAGCATAATTATGACGGTTTTTGTAGTAGACAACCTAGAGGATATTGTTGTAGGTGGGTTAGGCAAGGACTTGACTCTAACTGGGCGGACCGAATTCTGGCCGCAGTTAATAGCTGCGGCCAATCAGCGCCCCTGGTTTGGCTACGGATACGAGGGATTTTTTCAACAAGATAAGTTAGGCCCCGCTACTCCTGCTTATTTTATTTATACTACTAATGGATTTCAACCGAAAAATCCTCACAATGGCGCGATCGGAATATTGTTAGCCTTCGGTTGGCCGGGATTAATCTTAATGATGATTTCCCTGCTTCTTAATTTGGCTTACGCAGTCCGGTATTTGAGTCGTAGCAAACTGGAAGACGCGGGAATCCCTATTTGTTTTCTGGTGTCTATTATTATGAGCAACATCACAGAAGCTCAGATCCTGGGAATCGGAAATGCTTGGCTGAGTTATGTAATGTTGACAGTTAGACTTGCCATAGATAATACTAGTAACACTTCTAACAGTAGCAACAACCCTCACAGGCGTTCTGTAGCTCGCACTGTCGACTGAAGTAAAGTTTCTTGGGCGGATCGAAGATGTGCCAAGCTGTGGAATAATATCATCTGATAACAATTTCCTAAATATTTGCTACATAATAGTCCGGACAGTTTTCAATGACTAACGGTAGAATGAGGGTTTCAGCCTTCTCAGCGAGGTCAAACGCTAACGGTAGAATGAGGGTTTCAGCCTCTGTCTCAAAAACTGTCCGGAGTATTGCGTTAAGAGACCAGTGACTTTTTTAGCTCTGCTCGCTGAGCGTCCCTATTCCAAAACTGTCCGAAGTATTGACTGGTAAGATCGCACAATTAAAAACTCATTGCCCTTTCTATAAACAGCGGCTCCATCCTGCCGATATCCCGTGCCAGGAACTCTCACAGCACCTCTGGTGTTGAAGTTGTGTGCTTTACGCAGATATTTGAGTGGCTCGAATCCTTTTCGTTGTGCATGGTCTAAGACACTTTGCGCCACACTCCCATAGGTTTTTTTATCCGACTCAGCCAGATATTGCTGTAATTCGATAACTTTAGTGTTGGAATAGTCTTCACATAGTCGATATAGATAAGGATCTACGGATGATTCGTCTGGCATTCTCACTATAATTTTATAGGATATTTTTTATCATAGCTTCCAGCAAAGAGATCGATCGCCTTTCATCTCTTAACCACCGCCCACTGTGTAATAGGTGCCAGCGGTTTCCAACCCTGAAAAGAACCGATCGCCCCTACTCGCTGAATGCCAATTCTAATGAGTTCCCCACCATAACGATCGTGCCATTGCAAAACTTTAAACTCGCTCTCAACTGTCACCGCATTAACAACTAATCGCCCGCCTTCACCTAAAGCATTCCAGCAAGTTTCCAGCACAGCTTCTGCGGTGACACCGCCGCCGATGAAAATAGCATTCGGTTGAGGCAAATTTGTCAGGGCTTCCGGCGCTTCTCCCGCAACGATTTCGAGTTCGGGAACGCCGAAAGTCGAGGCATTCTCAGCGATGTATTGCAATCGAGTCGGATGGCGTTCGATCGCGATCGCCCTGCACCGAGGATGACTCCGCATCCATTCGATTGCGATCGAGCCACAACCCGCGCCCACATCCCACAGCAACTCACCCGGAATCGGTGCTAAAGTTGACAGAGTAACGGCTCTAACCTCCCGCTTGGTAAGTTGTCCGTCGTGGCGATAAGCACCATCCGGCAAACCGGAGGTACGAGGGAAAATCGCAGTTTCGCGATCGGCTGCAACTGCGATCGCGATCGTGTTCAAATCCGCCAAATCCGCTGCATTCCAGGCTGCTGCTACCCCATCGATCCGCCGTTCCGAGTTCCCTCCCATCCGCTCGAACACGGTCATCAAACTGCTGCCAAACCCCCGCTGCGTCAACAATTGTGCCACCTTTCCCGGCGTGTATCTGTCAGCGCTCAACACCAGCAAGCGCGCCCCCGGCGACAAAGCAAGGGCGATCGATGCGATCGGGCGATTTGTCAAACTGAAAGTCTCAACTTGGGCGATCGGCCAACCCAAACGGGCGCAAGCAAGACTAAAAGCCGATGCAGCCGGAATCACAGTCATTTCCGAAATAGGAATTTGGCGCGACAGTGTTACCCCAATTCCGTGACACATCGGATCACCGCTGGCTAGCACGCAGACAGACTGTCCCCGGCGGCGGATGATTTGATCTACTGTTGCTTGTATCGGCGAAGCCCAAAGCAATTTTTCGCGGGTGTCGTCGGTTGGTAGCATTGCTAGGTGACGGGCGCCACCAACAATGACTTGAGATTGAGAGAGGAGGGTAAAGGCGATCGCACTCAATCCCGAAAGTCCGTCTTCGCCAATCCCCACCACCGAAAGCCATTTGTGCATTGCGCCCTTACTGCTAATTACTACTTATCGATTCTAAAGAATAATATCGGATTTCCATCCATAATTCTTTCTTCTACTTGTTTCATTCCGAGTCTTTCTGCGACTTTTTGCGACTCAATGTTTGGGCGATCGCAACTTGCGACAACATAGTTAAAGCCAAGTTCATCAAAACCATAATCCAATATTTTGGTTGATGCTTCAGTAGCGTAACCTTTTTTAAGTGCTTTCGGCAGCAGTGCGTAAACTAACTGTGGCTGTGCTTCTTCAAAAAAATACCACAAACCAACAAATCCAATAGTTTCTCGATCGCTCTTAGTTTCGATAAACCACAAACCGAATTTCTTTTCTGCAAACAGCTTTTTGTTTTCGGCAAGCATTTCTTCAACCTTTTGCAGCGACAATATTTCGCCGTCGCACAGATATCTCCTAACATAAAAATTAGTAAACATTCTGTGGAGCGTGTTGAGGTCGCTCTCCACAATCGGTTTCAAAACTAATCTCTCTGTTTCAAATATCATCGGGATTATTTATGTTGGATTAAAGAGCGATCGCACCTATCAATATTAGCCCAGGACGCACAGGTGGTCAGAAACCGGCTTTTTTATGAAAAGATGGGTTGCAGCCCGTAGATTTGGTAAAAAAGCCGGTTTCTTTGATAGGAGTGCGATCGCGAACTGTTTATTTTTGTAGTTGCGGTGTCTTCGCCGGCGGGTCCATGCGTCCATGACTGTCTGAAAAATATTTTGCCCAAACAAAAAGCGCCCCTATTACTAGGAGCGCTTTTTGTTAATCGATAGCTAAAACTTAGCCA
>NZ_JAUBQS010000011.1:0-145058 GCF_036701355.1 Microcoleus sp. Pol12B3 | reverse complement strand
TGGCTACAATATCTATTAGTAAATGCTCTTTACTTCTTTCTATTCTTGGATCGGTCAAGTTCTCAAAATGGTTTAAAAAACTAATGTTCAATAAGTCTGTCGGATTCGATACACCTATTGTTTTTTGTTGAGAAGTTAAAGTCGAAGTAAACCCTTTCGCCATCGCTCGCACCTATGAATTACGCACTTGATTTACCTAAATAATCCATCTTATCATGTTTTAGGTTGAAATTAAGATGCGTTTACCCTGGGACTGGAAGAGTTTATTTCTTGGATGTCCCTTAGTTAATAGCCGATGGCTCAATCTAAAATTAAAAGGTGAAAAACTAATTTTTCACCTTTTTAACTCTCGACTTTCAAATTGCCTGTTACTGAACAAACTTCTTGAAAGCCAGAGTCACGTTGTGGCCGCCAAATCCAAAAGAATTCGACAGCGCCACATCAACTTTGAGATCGCGGCTTGTATGAGGAACATAGTCCAAATCGCACTCAGGATCGGGATTTTCCAGATTAATTGTCGGCGGGATTTTGTCATTGGCGATCGACATTACCGTTGCCACCGCCTCAATTCCCCCAGAACCGCCCAAAAGGTGGCCGGTCATCGACTTGGTAGAACTAATAGCTACTTTGTAAGCGTGGTCTCCCAAAGTCCGCTTAATCGCTTTTGTTTCAGTAGAATCGTTGGGAAGCGTACTCGTGCCGTGAGCGTTGATATAGCTCACTTGATCCGGCGTCAAACCCCCATCCTTGAGCGCTAAAGCCATCGCCCGCGACGCACCTTCTCCCCCCGGTACCGGAGAAGTCATGTGGTACGCATCGCAAGTTAAACCGTAGCCGACGATTTCTGCGTAAATCTTCGCGCCACGCGCCAGAGCGTGTTCCATTTCTTCTAGAATCAGAATGCCAGCACCTTCGCCGACGACAAAACCATCACGATCGCGATCGAACGGACGGCAAGCATGAGTCGGGTCATCGTTGCGAGTCGAAAGCGCCCTCGCCGCAGCAAAACCGGCTACGCACAAAGGTGTCACCGCAGCTTCGGTACCGCCGCAAATCATGGCTTGCGCGTAACCCCCCTGAACTAGGCGAAACGCGTCACCCACCGCATTTGACCCGGCAGCGCAGGCCGTCACCGTGCAAGAGTTTGGTCCCTTAGCACCCGTTTGAATCGCCGTCAGACCTGCGGCCATATTCGCAATCATCATGGGAATCATAAACGGGCTGCATCGATCGGGGCCGCGATTCAGATAAATCTCTTGCTGGTCTTCCAAAACCTTCAGGCCACCAATGCCAGTGCCAAGAATGACACCCACCTGTTCTGCGTTCAGGTCGTTAATCTCAAACTTCGCATCAGCAACAGCTTGTTTACTCGCTGACACCCCAAATTGAGCAAAGCGATCCATCCGCTTTGCTTCCTTGCGCTCTAAATAGTCGTGTGGGTCGAAACCCTTCACCTCTGCGGCAAAGCGGCAGTCGTGCCGCGACGGGTCGAATAAGGTGATCGGGCCTATACCATTCTTCCCGGCAAGCAACCCGTCCCAATATTCGGACAAGGTATTGCCGATCGGTGTAATCGCGCCGAGACCCGTGATAACAACGCGCTTACGCTCTAAATTTGTCATGATTTCAGTTTCAAAAAATTAAACACCCAGAACGCAGAACAAAAGAGGAGTTTCCAGTTTTCTAACTTCTCTCCTCTTAGGGGAAAAGACAGGTATTTTATGCTTTTGGAGCTGCAAGTTGGCTGCTGATGAAATCTACAGAAGCTTGAACCGTAGTAATTCCTTCGGCTGCTTCGTCGGGAATTTCAATATCAAACTCTTCTTCCAAGGCCATGACCAGCTCTACAGTATCTAAGGAATCTGCTCCTAAATCGTTAGCAAAGTTGGCTTCTGGCTTGACTTCGCTCGGATCGACTTCCAGTTGCTCTGCCACAATTTTCTTGACTCTAGCAAAAATGTCGTCTTGGCTCATAACATCGTGTCCTCATTGGTTGCTGCGTATCTAATCTTATCCGAAAGGGGGATCTGCAGGAGAAACGCTGGCCGCTTTTCTAAGTGACACGGGCCAGCGACAATTGGCACACCGACGATCGCAGCAACTATAGGAGTAAGGCAAAAAAACCCAATAGCCCAAAATCAATCATCTCGTTTAGCCACCTGATAACGTTGATGAACCGGATTGTTGGTCAATGGTGCGTCAGTCATCAACTCAAAATGCTTGAGAAAAGCTGACAATTGGCTCCTAGCTAGGCGGGGATAGGTTAATTATAAAGAGGGAAAACTAAGCAGGAAGCCTCCCGCCTTCGATCGCTCAAGTTTCTTTTCCCGAACCTTGTGTCCCCAGCAGAAACGACTATGCCATCCCAAACTCTCAGATATGCTTACTTTCCCGGTTGCGTTGCCCAAGGGGCGGCCCGCGAACTTTACTTGTCTACAATGGCGCTAACTCAAGCGTTGGGGATTGAACTGGTGGAACTAAAGAAAGCTTCCTGCTGCGGTTCTGGTACTTTCAAGGAAGATTCGCAGTTGCTCGAAGATACTGTCAATGCCCGCAATATCGCTTTGGCTGAGGAACTGAATTTGCCTTTGCTCACGCATTGCAGCACTTGTCAAGGAGTAATCGGTCATGTGGACGATCGCCTCAAGGATTGCCAAAAAACCGATCCCAACTACATAGAAAAAGTCAACGGTTTACTCAAAAAACAAGGCTGTTCGCCTTATCAAGGCAGTACCGAGGTGAAACATCTGTTGTGGGCGATCGTTGCCGATTACGGGCTGGACGAGGTGCAGAAGCGAGTCACCCGCCAGCTTTCGGGTTTGAAGTGCGCGTCTTTTTACGGATGCTACCTCCTGCGAGCTCAGGATAAGCTGCTTTACGATGACCCGCACCAACCGGAATCGATGGAAAATGTATTTCGGGCGATCGGGGCAACTCCGGTTTACTATCGAGGGCGGACGCAGTGCTGCGGCTGGCCGTTGGCGAGTTATGCCACTGACCAATCTTTTGGGATGGCAGGCAAACATATTCAAGATGCTATTGACAATGGTGCGGATTGTATGGTGACGCCTTGTCCTCTGTGTCACTTGAATTTGGATTCGCGACAGCCGGAGGTGGAAAAAGTAATCGGGCGCAAGTTGGGTTTGCCCGTGTTGCATTTGTCGCAATTGGTGGCTTTAGCTTTGGGTGTGGAGCCGAAAAAACTAGGACTCGATCGACATATTGTGTCAACTAAGCCCGTGTTAGAAAAATTAGGCTTTTAGTCGATCGATTTGCGCCGCTTTGTAGTAAGGAATTTAGTCCTTTCTAATATCCAATCCCGTTTTGTAGTAAGGATTTTGGTTCTTTCTAATATCCAATCCCGTTAGCTCGGAATTATACCCGAATGCTAGCGGGAAGCTCGAGCGCGCTCATCCACTCTTGAGTTGATAGAAGATACCGTCCACAATTTGTCGTTTTGTCCCCAGAGGTGGTCTAGTCTTCTTCTTGTGGGGCAGGAATGGCGCTGCGGAGTTATCACTCTTTGTCGGTTAAGTTGCTCGACAATGTTATTTATTTCTGATCTTAGCTCGTCATCAAAGATCCCAAATGGGTTCTTTAAGCTATTGACGCCACCAAGAGATGAAGCGGTCTAAGGGTGAGGGCTTCAGCGGACGGCGTTGCACGGTAGCTACACCACTGATCACCTATGCCTCAGTTCCGTTGCCAGCCCTTGTTAGACTGCGATCGCTCTCTTCGCATTCGATAGCCCCGATCTCCACTCCACAGCAAGTGTGGTGGTTGGTAGGTTAATATGCAGACAACAGAAACAGAAGTTGTATACAATTACACAAAATAGTTTTTTAAGAGTTCCTAACTGCCTAATTATGGATAAGGAATCAGCAATGAAACGAAACCCAGTAAATCTCACACGTTCGGTATTCCTATGGGCAATGCTAGGAATCATTTGTGGTTTGTTTGCTGCAAGTTATTGGATATTTTTGTCTTACATGATGGTGGGATTTGAATATTTTAGTGGACATTCTCTACTAATCATCATGCCGCTTGCGGGTTTGCTCATCGGTTTGCTCATTCATTGGCTGGGAAATCCTGGCGAAATAGGGTTGATTATTGACAATATTCATCTCAATGGTGGGCGATTACCAATGAACGAGAATCCTTCGATGATTCTGTCGTCGCTAATCAGTATTGCAAGTGGAGGCAGTGCTGGTCCAGAAGCACCAATGGTGCAAGTCACAGGTTCAATTGGTACGTGGTTAGCCGATCGCTTTCAATTGCGTGGAGAGGCACTACGAACTTTGAGTATTGCTGGCATGGCATCTGGTTTTACAGTTTTGTTCGGCGCTCCATTGGGTGGTACTTTTTTTGCTTTAGAAATCCTGCATCATCAGAATGTGGTGGAGTATTTTGAAGCAATATTGCCTGCGGTCGTGGCAAGTTGTACAAGTTACACCATCTTTGTAGCAATTACCCAGCTAGGAATTGGTCCTACCTGGCATTTTCCTCAATACAATGTGGACAGCCTTTATGACTTTGGCGCAGCGATTGCTTATGGAATTGTAGGTGCGCTCATGGGGTGGCTTTTTATCGCTGTATTTCGCAGTGTAGGTCGCTTGTTTGATTCGATACCCAGTCCAATCTATGTGCGTACTACTTTAGCTGGGCTAGGACTTGGTGTTTTATCAGCTTTATTTCCGCTCACTCGTTTCTTTGGTGAACATCAAATTGAAAAAATTGTTGAGGGAAACTTTTCTTTGGGATTTGTCTTAACTTTAGTTATTGCTAAAGTGTTTGCCATTAGTACGACCGTAAATGGAGGCTGGCGCGGGGGGATTATCATCCCACTGTTTTTTATAGGAGCCTGTTTAGGAAAAGCAATCGCTATCATTAATCCCGCATCCAACGAGACTTTGGCAATGATTTGTGTAATGGCTGCTCTGAATTCAACAGTTACTCGAACTCCAATTAGTACAACTCTGCTACTCGCCAAATTGACAGGATTTAGCACTTTTACACCGATTCTCTTTGCTAGTCTCGTGGGTTTCTTCTTGGCTCCCCGATCTCCCTTCATTAGCTCACAGCGTAAAGTGGATTAACCAAAGGCTATAATTCCTCTAATAGCTCCGTGTAGTGGCGAAAAATACGTGCATTTTGCCAGTGCCGAGTCTAAAGGCTTCTGCCATTACAAATGCACCAATGGCATCACACAACATCTAGCCGTTGATACCAGTCAGCCTGCTGTTTTTGATCCATTACACAAAAGCCAGTGTGTACGATGACTGTGGCTTGATTGAAATGTTGAGTCACAACCTCGATGATTTTTACACTCGGGCCCGTCAATATTCCGAAGATTACCATTCTGCAAGGGCAAGGGGTATCACCCGGATAAGATCATCGCAGTTTGGTCAAGAACTTTGAGCCCGCTCTCACCAATGCCACTGCGAAACTCAATTTGTATTTCATGAGGCTGATGCTCAAACGGTTGGCGAATGATAGAGATCCCAAAAGGCTTCTATAACAGTCCCACCGTGAATAACTGTGAAGTTTTGTCGCTTTTTCGCGAAGTGCTTCCAGGCACTGCGGTAGACTAACCTTTAATTCTCTGTGCAGGCTATAGCGGTGGCACCTCGCCGTCAAATCTGTTAATTCGCAGAGGCAGCAAATTTTTAGTGACTCGTTGGGAGCCTTTATTCAATGTCTCATTCAGTCAAAATTTACGATACTTGCATCGGCTGCACTCAATGCGTCCGCGCTTGTCCGACTGACGTTTTGGAGATGGTGCCCTGGGATGGCTGCAAAGCAGCTCAGATTGCCTCATCTCCCCGCACCGAAGACTGTGTAGGCTGCAAGCGGTGCGAAACTGCTTGCCCCACCGATTTTCTGAGCATCCGGGTTTACCTGGGAGCAGAAACCACTCGCAGTATGGGTCTAGCCTACTAAATATCGATCGACACGCCGATCGAATTACAGGCACAAGAGAGGGGGCAATTTAATCGCCCCCTCTTTTTTGTCGCGGAATCTGCATTCTGGGGCCGGAAGAAGGTAAAAATGATAAAACGTGAGTTTTATTGCGATCGCTAAGCAGGAGTAGTACGTTAAATGTGCGGAATCGTTGGCTATATCGGCACGCAAGCAGCAAGCGAGATTTTGCTAGCAGGATTGGAGAAACTAGAATACCGGGGCTACGATTCAGCGGGCCTCGCTACCATCTCGGAAGGAGAAATTACCTGCATCCGAGCCAAGGGCAAATTGCACAACCTCCGGGAAAAGCTAGCAGAGATAGAATCTCCGGCTCCCATTGGCATCGGACACACCCGCTGGGCAACTCACGGCAAACCAGAGGAATATAACGCTCACCCTCACCTGGATAATAGCGGGCGAATTGCGGTAGTTCAAAATGGAATTGTCGAAAATTATCGCGATTTGCGGAAAGAATTGAAAGCAAAGGGACATAAATTTGTCTCCGATACCGATACAGAAGTGATTCCTCACTTAATAGCTGAGTTATTTGCAGAAGTAAAAAGGGAGAAGGAAGAAAGAAAAGAGAAAAAGCCCGAAAAAATTGCTGATTTGTCGTTTTTAGAAGTCGTTGCAAAGGTGGTAAATCGGTTAGAAGGAGCCTTTGCGATCGCCGTTATTTGCGCCGATTTTCCCGACGAAATAATTGTCGCCAGACAGCAAGCTCCTTTGGTGATTGGTTTTGGTGCTGGCGAATTTTTCTGCGCTTCCGACACGCCGGCCTTAGTCTCTCACACCCGCACTGTTTTGTCGTTGGAAAATGGTGAATTGGCAAGACTAACTCCGATGGGAGTCGAAGTTTACAGCTTTGCAGGAGAAAGGCTGAAAAAAAGCCCGCGCATCCTTGGTTGGAGTCCGGTTTTAGTCGAAAAGCAAGGCTTCAAACACTTCATGCACAAGGAGATTTACGAACAGCCCGCCGTAGTCCGAGCTTGTTTGGAGGCTTATTTAGACAGCGATTGGCAGCCGGGAAATCCGCGCTCTCCCATCAATCTCAACTTGCCCAAGGAACTTTGCGCCGATGTCGAACAAATTTCGATTCTCGCCTGCGGAACGAGCTGGCACGCCTCGCTAATTGGCAAATATTTGTTGGAACAATTAGCTAATATTCCCACTGCGGTGCAGTACGCTTCTGAGTACCGCTACGCACCGGCACCGCTGACAGCAAATACTCTAACTATTGGGGTAACACAGTCGGGAGAAACGGCGGACACACTGGCTGCTTTGGGGATGGAACAGCAGCGCCGCGCAGGTTTTACCGATAAATTTCGGGCGAGAATGTTAGGCATTACTAACAGAACCGAAAGTTCGATCGCCCACATGATGCCGCAGGTAATCAACACCCACGCTGGTATAGAAGTCGGCGTTGCTGCGACTAAAACTTTTGTGACTCAGTTGATGGCATTCTATTTCTTAGCTTTGGATTTGGCGCACCAGCGGCAAACAATCAGCACGGATAGATTGGCAGAAATTATTGCGGGTTTGCGCCAATTGCCAGCGGAAATTGAGAAGTTTTTGGAGATTCAAGAACAGTATGTGGAGGAATTGTCCCACCAGTTTACAGACACCCAAGATTTTATCTTTTTGGGGCGGGGAATTAACTTTCCGATTGCTTTGGAAGGGGCGCTGAAACTGAAGGAAATTAGCTACATTCACGCCGAAGGATATCCGGCGGGAGAGATGAAACACGGCCCGATCGCCCTTTTGGATGCGAAAGTGCCTGTAGTGGCGATCGCCATGCCAGGAAGCGTCTACGAAAAAGTGCTTTCCAACGCTCAAGAAGCGAAGGCCCGCGACGCCCGTTTAATTGGTGTCACGCCGAAACAAGGTATGGCGGAAGCCGATATTTTTGACCACGTTTTGCCGGTGCCTTTGGTGGATGAATTGTTGTCGCCGATTGTGACAGTGATTCCGCTGCAATTGTTGGCCTATCACATTGCAGCCCGTCGGGGTTTGGATGTGGATCAGCCACGAAATTTGGCGAAGTCGGTGACGGTAGAATAAAAGACTTCTGTTGGCAGTTGGCAGTGTGTTCTGAGAATAAAGTTGTACACTACCTTGAAAACCTTTCCGTACAACGTTTCTGAGTTCTAGTGTACAACTTTAGCGGAAAATTCTTGTACGGCACAGTAATACTTTCAAGCGTTTTCGGTGTACAACTTTATTTTTCATACACAGGTAGTTGGCAGTTGACTGTTGACTGTTGACTGTTAGCAGTTGTTATGGGTTATTTGTTATTTGTTATCAATAACCTTCCAGACTCTGCCTCCAATGCGCGATCACCTATTCCCTCTGGCTGACTCCGCAAATTGCGGCTAACAGCAACCAGCTTGTAGTATTGAGTCGGAAATCAAACAGCGTCACGTCTACAGTGTTAAATAGCGTACAGGCGACGAAGGCTAATAAATAACTGAAAAAAATTAGGCGATCTGCCGCTCTTACATCTTGACAAACCCTCTGACGTTTGCTGTTAGTTATAAGTTTTTGAGTAAACCCTAAAGCATTTTCCGCTACTTCCTGTGTTGCTATTTGCTCATGTTTGATATCCGCAGAAAACAGTGGCCAATTCGCCAGCATAAAAACACCCCTAGCCAAAACCCAACCAACTAAACCAAACAAAAAAAGGGTTGCGGGTATTCCAGTTTCCGCAGTCAACATCAGTATCAAACTGTGAGGATGACCGAGCCATTCTTTCATCTGAGCTTGATAGAGAGGCGTAAAATTTCGCAACCCCCAACCAGTCCAAGGACGCTGCTGAGTCATCGACAAAGCAAATTCCCACTGAGTTTTTCTCAAAGTAGCTGTTGGTCGATTTGGAAACATCTCGTCGGTGAGTCTAGCCCAAAAGAAAGCCGGAACAATTTTTCGTAAAGATTGCCGCAGTGGTTCCGGACCAAAGGCAGACAAAAAAATTGTGCTAGCCACACTCAAAACTGTAGCTAATAATTTTTTATAGCCCGCATAAAATGCAAAAGCCAAAACTGCCAAAACTGCCATTCCCCAAGCATTGCGAGAATTAGTAAAAATCAAAGCAACAGCATTTCCGATCGCTGCACAACTTAAAAATAAGAATTGGGAATTGGGAATTGGGAATTGGGAATTGAGAATTGGTAAGTCGTCACGACTGACAACTGCCAACTGACAACTGCCAACTGACAACTGACAACTGACTTCTTCCATCCACAGTCCCAGTGCTAAAATAAAAGCAATTGTCAGATAGCAAGCTAAAATATTAGCGTACATAAATACAGAAGCCATACGGCCGGGGGGATTGCCTTGGGGTGCGAGTACCCAGCCAAAAACAGGCTGCAATTGATCTATGCCACTCCAGCCTAAAAATTGCTGTCCCAAGCCTAAAATTATCACTGGAATTGAACTAATTACAATCATCCAAGACAATTGCCGCAATTGAGGCAAAGTTTGAATTAAACTGCTGAAAGCAGCAAACAATATA
This sequence comes from Microcoleus sp. Pol12B3, assembly GCF_036701355.1. Taxonomy (NCBI): domain Bacteria; kingdom Bacillati; phylum Cyanobacteriota; class Cyanophyceae; order Oscillatoriales; family Microcoleaceae; genus Microcoleus; species Microcoleus sp. Pol12B3. The sequence goes on along the minus strand of NZ_JAUBQS010000011.1, from coordinate 135,586 downwards.
AAGAATGGCAAGAAATTGTACAACCCTATAAAAGCCTCAATGCGGTTGTGGGCAAAAACGGCTGTGATGACTAGCAACGCGCTCAGAATTGCGAATCCTCGATTCAACGGGCTGCGACTAATTTGACGGAACTTTTGCTTGCAAGTGCTGGCCAATCCCAGGAATAAACCTAAAGCTCCCAAAATTGGAATTAAGGGAAAAATCAGCATCCCCACTTGGGCGAAATTCCAAGGGATTTGCAGGCGGGGATCTGGATGTTTTTGGAGGCGAGACTTGAGATTTTCGGCTGTCAGTTTGGCAGCTAATTTCAACCGATTTTTGATATTCACCCACACTCCCAATCTCAAATCTAAAATCTACAATTTACCATCGTTAAGCTAGTTCCCAAACGCATTCCGATCGCGTCAAGCGTATTTGAGCTAAGGCAAAAATGGTCGGGATAATGCGGCCGTAGTTCGTGGAAATCGATCGCCAACCCAAATCCGCTAAAAACCAAGTCCACATCACCGGGCCGACCAACGAAAATACGCTCCGCGTCGCACCGTAACGAGCTGCACTCACCGCCATACCGCGCCGCGCCGTCTGAATTGCCACATAATTTTGAAACTGGGTTGCTGCAGTTGCAGTGCCTGCAAGCACTCCTTGTTTTGCCATTTGATAGGTGGCAAAATGCAGGGCAAATTGATTGGCCATTAGTTTGAGCAGCATTGGTCTTAAGATGGAACTAACAGCTAAAGCGCTGCCGCCTTTGAACAGTAAACCCAGCGGGTCTTTTTCAGCAGAAATTGGCAGGGGTTCTGAGAGTTTAGAATCAACGATCGCTCGCTGTACGCGCACTGTCAGCGCTTGCTGTTCATCTGCAGGTAAACGCTTCCACGCGCGGCCCATTAAGTGCAGAAATACTTCTGCCTCTAAGTCAGTGGTTGACAACTGTCTGGGATAAGGGATTTTGAGATAGCGACAAACTTGAATTAGTGCTTGTCTGTAAGTTACTTGTTGGGTTCGCCCTCTGAGTACCGTCAACCCGTCGGCTGCAAGATAGCGAAACCGCTGTTCTACGGCGTCGAGCCATGCTTGGCGATCGCGACTTTGTACATCTATCGGTGCGGGGGTTTGCACGTAATCTAAAGGGTTAAACTTGCGGCTGAACAGAAGTTCTGTTAGTTGCTGCAATTCTTCTTCTGTTGTCAATTCGAGTGCTGCTCTGAGTTCGTCCAAAATTTTGCCCTCCCCTATTCGATTTTAGATTTTAGATTTTAGATTGCTGCTGGTTGACAACCATTAGGATTTAGGATTTACCTACAGTGGCATTTATCGATCGGGTCTTAATCGTGGATTCGTGCTGTCCTTTATTCTACTACTTGGTGCAGGGCGATGGCGTCGGGCCCCGGAAGCTACGGCTCTTTTGAGTCGTCGGTAAGCTACAAATTCAGCTCGCAGCCTTTAAGCTGATGTTTAGATTCACAAGGCTGACTGATTGATTATGTTCGATGTTGCGGTGATTGGTGCGGGTATGGCGGGACTTAGTTGCGCTCAACGGTTGCGTCAAGCTGGTTATTCTGTGGCGGTCGTTGAGAAATCTCGCGGCGCGGGGGGACGTGTTGCTACCCGCCGCGTACAGGGTACTAGGGCCGATCACGGGGCGCGGTATCTGGAACCGCAGGGGGATGCGGTGCAGGGGTTAATTGAGGTTTTGGTCGATCGGGATCTCCTCAAACTCTGGACTGATACTGTCTGGGAATTCAGACAGGGGAAACTTTCTGCTATTGCTAGTTCATGTTATGTCCCACCTGCGGGTATGAATGCAATCGGTAAGTATCTGGCGGAGGGTGTAGAAATTTGGTTTGGCCGTCGCGTACAAGCTATTTCTACTACAGATAACCAAATGTGGCATCTTTCCCTAGAAGTCACTGACAGAAATTTAGAGTTCCCTCAAGAATTGATTGCTAAGGCTGTGGTTGTGGCAATTCCTGCTCCTCAAGCTTTAATATTTTTGAATTCTGAAATGGGTTTTTCTCCTAATTTTATTGACAAATTGCGTTCCGTAGAGTACGACCCTTGTATTACGGTGATGGCTGGCTATCCTGTGGCAAAACAGCACGATTTAAATAATCTAAATCCGCAGTGGAAATCTGTTTCGTTTCCCGATAATGCTGATTTAGCTTGGATTGGCTGGGACAGCAGCAAACGGCTCGATCCGCAGCCGCCGGTGTTTGTGGTTCACAGCAGCGCAAATTTTGCCGAACGCTCTTTAGAAGCTGCTGATTTACAAACTGTCGGTCAGGAATTGCTTTCGAGATATTCTGAATATTTAATCCCTTGGTTCAAAGAGCCAGAATGGTTGCAGGTTCACCGCTGGCGCTATGCTTTTTGTCGAAATCCTTTGCCTGTTTCTTGTTTGCCTGCTGGGGGGAATTTGCCGCTGGTTTGTGCGGGGGATTTGTGCGGGGAAGGTCAAATAGAAGGTGCTTTGCGATCGGGCTTGGCGGCGGCTATTTGGGTGAATTCTCAGTTGCACAATTTGCCCTTAGATTTCCGCCTAAATTGGTAATACGGCTACAGTTAACGTATCGATTTTTCCTCTAACGCTATGATTGCCATCCCGTCTGGGTTTAGCCAAGAAAATCACCTTGCCCTCGAACCTGATAATACCGTCCGGCATGAATAACGGATGTTAGGAAGAAGGAATAAGGAAGTTCGGCAACGGATTCGCTTTCTTCGGATGTAACGGATGTCAGTCCGATGTCCGTCGGAAGAAGGAAGAAGGGAAATGCAATTAGAGCAATGGTTTCAGTAGTTAAGAAGGTCGCCTGGAATCGGGCGCGGTTGCTACTTCTTCCTTCTTCGTTCGGCTAGAGTTATGAAAAATTAATCTAACGACTTACAAGAAAATGGAAAAATGGTGTAAACTCCCACTTTTCCAAATTTTTATTTTTGTGCTGTTTGCTGCTGTTTTGACTCTTGTTCTTGCATCTGCAATAACTCGGGAACTGTTACGAAAATGTACCCTTCCTTTCTCAGTTTAGCAATAATATCAGGCAAAGCTTTTACAGTTCTAGATCGATTGCCGCCGCCGTCGTGCATCAGCACAATGCCGCCAGAATTTGCCTGCCTCATCACGTTCTCCATTAAAGATTCCGTAAGAGTGCGCCAATCAAAAGAATCAGCAGACCACATCACAACTGCATAATTTTTCTTTTGAGCGTAAGCTGTCAATCCATTGTTTAAAATGCCTCCTGGCGGTCGGAACATCGATGTTTGGATGCCGGTCAAGTCCTCAATTAAGGCTGAAGTGCGATCGATCTCGCGAGCTGCACCGTCTTCGTTATACTGAAGGTATTCATGGTTCCAAGTGTGGTTGCCGATCGCGTGACCGGCTGCTGCGACCTGTTTGCCAATTTCGGGAGAATTTTTCAGGTATCTTCCTACCCAGAAGAATGTAGCCTTAATATTATTTTCCTTGAGAATATCTAAGATTTGTGTAGTTGTTTTCGGCCAAGGGCCGTCGTCAAATGTCAGGGCGATCGCCTTGTGCTGGGAGTCGAGTTTCGCGTGACTAATGGTTGTACCTTGAAACTGATCCGGTACGGCTGATTGAAATCGGATTGCCTGCACTTGGGCTAGAGCCTGTTGGGAAAATTCTACTCGATTGGCGATCGCCTCGGAGAACTTATTAATATTGGACATCGGCGGTTGTTCTTGCGACTGGGATACGGCCAAGACTTGCGCCTGAATCGGTTGCAATGGCTGACTGGCCCGCAAGTTAATCGGCCATGTCACACCCAGCAAAAAACTTCCTGTGGCTGCCATAAAAGCAACGATGAAAGTTTTTCGCCGCCTCCACAGCAGTTTCAATTTTGTCACGTCCTTCTCTCCTTCACACCTTGCACAGTTAATTTGAGATTTTATGTTGATATCACGTTAATCCACTTAAGAGGATAATCTTAAATTGGACTGCCCCTAAAAATGCTACTGGAAATAACCTATCGCGGGGAAGTCCATCCGGATAAAAAAATTTAAGATTTGTACGCCTGAAATGCCCTAACGCATGAAAACGCGGGATGGTTGAACTTTTCCCCAGCCAGGGGGACGAATTTCAAATCGGATTCATGGCACGATATTCTTAGGGGCTCAGCCCGCATGGACCCGCGTCCCTACCTGACACTGCAAGTTGGTTTAACGTGAGATGTTGCACTATTATTAATAAGCCTTTCAAGGGCGGGCTAGAAGATCCCAACCCCTACTCCCCACAAGAAAATTTAGCCTTTGTGGAACAGGCCCAAAAGCCTGTGCGAGCGAGAATCGTGCAAGATGTGAGTTTAACCCGATTTGATATGAGGGCGATCGCGCGCCCCCAGGGTTGTAAAATTAAGTTTTAGCGCCGATTCTCTCTTTGTACAAGACGACAATCCGATCGATAACTTCAGCAACAGTCAGATTGTCTGTTTGAATTTCCACAGCATCGGCCGCTTTACGCAAAGGTGCAAGCGCGCGGGTGCTGTCCTTTTCGTCCCGCAGGGCGATGTCTTGTTCCAATTGGGCCAAGCTAATATTAGCCCGCTCGGTATCTTTAAGTTCTAACAGCCGCCTGCGCGATCGCTCTTGTACCGAAGCCGTCAAAAAAATCTTCAGTTCCGCATCGGGAAAGACGTTAGTGCCGATATCGCGGCCTTCTGCTATAATCCCGCCTTTTATGCCGCAGCGCCGCTGTTCCTCCACCAGAAACTGCCGCACGGCCGGAATTGCCGCCATTTGCGAGACGCGGGATGTGACTTCCAAACTGCGAATTGCCTCGGTTACGTCTTCGCCGTTAATCTTCAACATCTTTGATGCGGGATCGAGATTGTATTCCAAATAACTGGAACTGATTAATTCAGCGATCGCGCATTCGTCGGAAATTGGCGTGTCTGTTTTCAATGCCAGCCAAGTCAGCGCCCGATACATCGCACCGGTATCCAGATAAAACAAGTTCAAAGCAGTTGCGGCAAGGCGAGTTACGGTAGATTTGCCTGCTCCCGCCGGGCCGTCGATCGCCACAATGGGCCGACGATTCCTGAGAATTATATTGTCAATCAAACGAGTAGAGCCAACTCTGGCGGCCACGGCTAAAAGTCCCGCTGTTTCCACAAGCTGCAAGGGCGTCAAAGTGTCGGGATCGACGAGTTCGGCGTATTCGAGCTTGACTGCAGGTTCTGCTGCGACTGCTGCGCGGGCGGCAGCGAGTGCGGTCACTGCGGTGCGGTCGCCTGAAGCAAAAGTTTCCGAGGCTTGTTGCAGCGCGCGGTAGAGTACGGAGGCTTGCTGTTTTTGCTCTGCTGTTAAATACTGATTGCGAGAACTCATTGCCAGTCCCGACTCTTCGCGGACGATCGGACAAGCGACAATCTCTACAGGCAAGTTAAAATCAAAGACCAGCTTCCGAATAATTGCTAGCTGCTGGGCGTCTTTTTGACCGAAATAAGCTTTTGTCGGCTGCACCAAACTCAAAAGTTTAGTAACAATTGCCGCGACGCCCTGAAAATGACCGGGCCTTGCTTTGCCGCACAAAACCGATGTCATCGCCGGCGGCGGGACTACTTGAGTTAAGGAGGAAAGGTGAATCTCTATCTGTTTTTCGGCGGTTTGCTCTGTTTCTGTGCCGACTGCTTGATGGCCGAACATTTCCGTTGCTGAGGGAGCAAATATGGCGTCAACCCCAGCTTGTTCGCACAACAGCCGATCTTGCTCGAAATTCCGAGGATAATCTTGAAAATCTTCTGTCGGCCCAAATTGCAGCGGGTTGACAAAAATGCTGACCAGGGCGATCGCATTTTCTTGCCTTGCCCGCTGGATCAAGCTCAGATGCCCTGCGTGCAAAGCTCCCATCGTCGGCACCAAACCGACTGTCAAATGAGGTGCAGCAGATTTTTGTAAATTTAAGTAGCAGCGAAGTGCTGCAATGGTAGTAAACAGGCGCACCGGTAGAATCTCCTGAAGGCATTCGGCAGAATACAGAGTTTATTTGTCAGAATTTGTTCGACTTGACATCTTGCACCATCCTCAAGAACAGGTAAAATGCCTCTTCCACAAAGAATGGTGGAAGATGTCAGTTTTATTCTACTTTCTGCTTTCTAAAGTTCGGATAACTTTTGTATTCTGCCTTACACTACCGTTCAGCGTTCAACTGTTGTTTGCTGTTGCGGTTCGATCACTTCGATTTCCACTCTGGCAACGCCACTGCTCATCATTCCCAGTACGCTGGCGGCGCCGGCGGACAAGTCAATGAGCCGATCGCCGACATAGGGGCCGCGGTCGTTAATGCGGACGACTACGGTGCGGCCGTTGTCGAGATTTCTCACCATGACTCTAGTTCCAAAAGGCAAATTTGGGTGGGCTGCGGTCAAATCATTTTGGTTGAAACGCTCGCCGCTGGCGCTGAGGTTGCCGTCAAATCCCGGGCCGTACCAGGAAGCCCAGCCGCTGAGGCGCACTTGAACTGGGCCCAGAGACAGCACAGCGGGTTCTGGTTGCGGTTTGCCTGCGACTTCTTCGAGGGGTGGGGCGTTGCCCAGAAGCCGGCGGAGGCGATTGGTTGCTTGCAGGGCGTCTCGGCTAAAGTCCCTGGTGGTGTCGGGGAGGATGGTTTCGGCGTTGATGTTTACCAAGTCCTCGCCGTTTGCCTGGATAATGTAGCGATCGCCTTTTTCCCACTTAACGGTAATGCTGTTGGGATCGATGTTGTTGCGGGCTAGCTGATTGAGTCTTGCTGCTAAGCTTGATGCCCGCCAAACTGAATCAGGTTCTTGGATGCTGTCGTTGCTGGCTATGTTTCCGACTTTAGGATTTTCTCTGGCGCCCGCTACTTTTGACGGACTGCTAGCACCGGCTTGGCTGTTGCCAGTTTCTCCCAAAGGCGTTTTTGTTTCCCGATTCGCGTTCAGAAAGGTGATGACTGGAATGTTTCGCACGTAGACTGTCGCTGCTTGTCGCCCGCCTAGGTCGTGGGGCTGAATTTTGGCGATCGAGTCTCGGGCAATTTCAGCTCTTGCTTGATACTGATACTGTCCGACTTTTTGCGCTTCGACCCGAGTAGCGTTTAACTGCCGGGACGCTTGGGTGGCAATTACTTGCTCGGAAACCTGAGAGTTTTGGTTGTCGGCACCTGTTGCTTGTGCGTGACAAGAGGATGCCGTTCCTACCACAGGAACTAACAGGACAGCGAGTAGACCACCAACAAATTTTTCCTTCATACGTCCATTTTTGTGAATAGCCATTGCCAACCGAGATTGGAGGATTGGCCATTTGGCGGCGGGCGTCAAGGATTTCTCTCTTGCCCTTCGCCATTCCCCCGTGAGTCAACGCAAAGTATCCGGGTGCGTTTTTGCTTTAATGCTTCCGCAAAAAAAATTGGCGGAAACTTCCCTGACACTTGACAACTCATACTCGATCCGCAATTTGTGTTTTGTTCACGAACTGCAACAGACTACCACAAACTTTTGTGGTTGGGGATCGCTGCGATCGCGATTTTCACCAAATCTTCATCAAATTTTCTCAAAACCCTCTATCATAAAATCCTTTAGTTCCAGAGCTTACAGCCGTTTCAGCTATTCCAGAAAAATTTACAAAAATTTACAAAAATTTATTGTCTTTTGTGGGCTGCCGAATGGCTAGTGTGAAAAAAGCTGTTTGTCAACTGTTATGGGCATAAACTAAAAACTGGAAATCGATTTGGCAGACTTATGGATTATCGAGAAGCAGGTGTGGATGTTGAGGCGGGCAGAGCTTTTGTCTCGCGCATCGGGAGTATGGTCAAGAGCACGCACCGATCGGGAGTTTTGGGCGGATTCGGCGGGTTTAGCGGTTTTTTCAGCGTCCCGGAGGGTTTAAAAGAGCCGGTGATGGTTTCGGGTACAGACGGCGTTGGGACTAAGTTGAAATTGGCCCACAATCTCGATCGGCACGACACGGTAGGTATCGACTTGGTGGCGATGTGCGTCAACGACGTGCTGACATCCGGGGCCGAACCCCTCTTTTTTCTCGATTATTTAGCCACAGGAAAGTTAAATCCCGAACAATTAGCTGCGGTGGTGGCCGGCATTGCTGACGGTTGCAAGCAAGCGGGCTGTGCTTTACTCGGAGGGGAAACGGCAGAAATGCCCGGTTTTTACCAAGCGGGTGAGTACGATTTGGCGGGGTTTTGTGTGGGAATTGTCGAAAAGAGCAAATTGTTGGACGGTTCGCGGGTGCAGGTGGGAGATGTGGCTGTGGGGCTGGCCAGTTCGGGCGTCCACAGCAACGGTTTTAGTTTGGTGAGAAAAATTGCGGGCGATCGGGGTTTTGGCTGGGATTCCCAACCCGAAAAGTTAGGTGGCAAAAGTTTAGGAGAAGTGCTGCTAACTCCGACTAAAATTTATGTTAAACCAGTCCTCGAAGCAATTAAGAGCGGTCTAGAAATTCACGGCATGGCTCACATTACGGGCGGCGGTTTGCCGGAAAATTTGCCCCGGTGTTTGGGAGTTAATCAATCTGTCAGAATTCACAGCAATAGCTGGCAAAATTTGCCAATTTTCCAGTGGATTGCTGAAGCGGGCCAAGTTGCCCCAGCAGATATGTTCAATACTTTTAATATGGGGATTGGGTTTGTGCTGTTGCTCGATCGCACAGAAGTCGATCGGGCTGTTAAAAGGTTTGAATCTCAGGGAATTGGTGCTTGGGCGATCGGGGAAGTGATTGAGGGGAAAGGAGAATTGATAATGGGTAACGGGTAATGGGTAATTAGTAAGAAGCAATCGCCGGCGCTGAACAGTGCTTAGCTTTGTGCAATAACAGACAATCTAAACCTGCATTCATCTGTGTATATCTGCGGTTAAATTTATACTTATACTTTTGAAAGTAACCGCAGAGGACGCAGATGACACAGAGTAAGAAAGAGAAAAAGGAATTCACAACAGATGACGCGTTGCTTTAATTTTAAATGAAATTAAAATAAGCTATTGTGCTTTTAAATAGGGTATAATTTACAACTATTTTCGTAAAATAGTGTATAAATGCCTGCCCAAAATTATCTGAACTCAAAACAAATAGAGCAACTGCACTCAGCATTAGAATAGGCTTTAAAAGGAGATATTAGAGAAAGAATTATGATTGTGTTATTGCTAAATAACCGAAATAATCAACCTAAAATTGCTGAAGTTTTGGGTCGCCCCGTAAATCTCGTAAATAAGGTGTTTCCTTGGTGTATTCAGGGATATCCAGAGAATGTAAACACTTACTACTATTTTCTGTCCGAATAGAGCCTAGTGAAGCAATCTTAAACCCTTGATTTAACGCCCTTGATTGCGTGCGTAATTTCTGAATATATTTCTAATGAACTGTTTAAAGTAATTAAAGAGCTAGAGTATTTATTACATCGCTTTTCAGCGAAACCTCTGATTATTGCGCTCGCACTTCTTATCCTCCCTTGTTCGCAGCATTCTGTGAATTATAATTATAGCGATCGAGCTTTTTGAAGTGCGATTTAACTCAATCAAGGAACATCATTGATGATTTTGAGGAATGAAGTCCTGAATTATTAATAGACGATCGCCAATCATTAGACTTTTTGCAAAAATAGATAATATCTGCGTTCATTTGCGTTTATCTGCGGTTAAAAACAGAAAATCCAGAACTCTTGCAAAAAGTCTAACCACTAATCTTACTTAGTCTTGTCCAAACTCCGCGCCTCCAACCAAATAGGAATTGCAATCCAAGCAACTGCTAACAGCAAAGCAAATACCGCAAATTGAGCAGCCCAAGCTACCAATTTCTCTAAAGACACAACTTGTCCCAAGAAGTACGATAAACTCACCATTACAGATGCCCAGCTTGCAGCACCCAGAACATTGAACAGCGAAAATTTCCAAAAAGGCATTTCTGCAATACCCGCTAGGGGGCTAGCAAAAATTCGCAGCAGGGCGATGAAACGGCCCAAAAATACGGCTTTAGCTGCATTTTTGCTAAACTGTTCTTTTAAGTCAAACAGTTGTTCTTCTCGAAAGCGGAAAAATCGTCCCAGCTTCAGCAGCAGTGGCCAGCCGCCATACCTGCCGATCGCATAACCCAGGTTTCCTCCCACAGTCGCACCGGCGATCGCACTGCCGAGTACAAACCAGTAATTCAGTTCCCCGCTGCCAGCTAAAAACCCGCCAGCAATCGTAATAGTCTCGCCTGGAAGAGGAACTCCCAGATTTTCCAGCAAAATTCCCAGAAATACTGCCCAGTAGCCGTAATCACGCGCGAATTGCTGAATAGTCTCTAACGATAAAAACTCAAAAGACATTCGATACTGCCTTCGTAAACTTTTGCAAAGCTCAATACATTTATATATTGGCTCGATTCAGCCAATAGTGCAATCTTTCGCTGTGATGAAGAACACACTGTTGTCGCGATCGCTGGCCTAACTAAAAATTAGCCTTTCAGGCATACTAGATTAATAGAGAATTGTTGCGGTTGCGTTCGGCGCGATCGCTACCTAGTTTCCTACTAAATTTATCACAACGGCTCTCCCCACCGATTCCCTAGCCCGATCGCGCATCCTAAAACCTTAGCTGAAATCCCCTGAGTCTCTCAACAGAGTCAGCAACTAAACTAACTTATTCATACTTTACGATCGTAGGATAACTGCTATGGAATTTCCCAACTTCAACCAACCAATCGTCCTTCAACCTCACAACTGCCTCGACTCCCAAGCCGGCAGCCTCCTCCAGCAACAGCTAGCCGAGATTGTGCCCGATCGCCACAAACTCTGGGTAATAGACATGGCCGCCGTAGATTTCATCGACAGTTCCGGGATCTGCGCCTTAGTCGGCGGACTCAACGCCGCCCGCCACCGGGGATGCCGCCTCGTCATCTGCAACCTCTCAGCCACAGTCAAGCTAATTTTTGAAATTACTCAACTCGACCAACTCTTTGAAATCTTCGACAGTTTCGAGCAAGTTATCTCCACTGAAACTCCGGCTTTAGTTGCTTGATTCAAATGAGAACCCCTGTTTAAATCTCAAGTTTCCAAGAGACTTCAAGCAACCGCAGAGCTAATTTCAATATCATAAATAGGTTTATTTGTCAAGCAATACCAATGACAAAGAAATAAATCCGGCACTTGAACGCCGACAGAAGCGATCGCAGGTGCAGCCGGAAAAGGCCAAAGTCGATCGAAACAAATCCTTTCCCCTACAAACCCGAACTGCATCAAATAAGTCGCCGGCGGCGCATTTAAAAGATTCAGCAAGCCGTAAGCCAACTCATACAACTGCTGTCGCCAAACATCCGACAAATGCACCGGTTGAGAGTAACTCAACTCGCCAGACTGCTTGTCAGGTTCCCCACCGATCACTTCAGCATACAGTGGCCCCTTTGCCGTCAACACCACAGGCAGCCAAAAATTGCCACCCCCGACGGGAAAAAGCAAGTCCTGGGACACTCGATCGCGCGCCGCCGAAACATTGCCACAAAATCGAAACACATCTTGAGCCGGAAAAACCAGATTTTCTGGCACATCCAGCGTCAAAGGACAAACGATCGCCCCACCCGGAGCGATCGCGCCAGAATGGAGTTCAGAAACCCCACAGATATTGACTTCAGTTAAAGGATGAGATTGAGCGATCGCCGCCTTGAGACTTGCGGCCGGATCATTCTCACCACCCGCCACAATCAAAACCTTAGACATTGCCAAAGCTCGGCATTTGAATTCCCCGATCGTCCTCAGCATCGACACTCGGCAGATCCAAGCCCTTAGCCTTGCGGTTCCGCACAGCTAGACGGTAAGTTACGCTTTGCAACTCAGTGTGCAACTGGCGGTTTTCCTTTTGCAGTTGATCCAACTTTTCCTTAATCGGCTCGATCCGTTCGGCAAACTTCTGGCGGTAAACCCCCGGCAATTCCTGTACTACCTGTTCCAGCATCCGAGAGCGATCCGTCAATTCTTGCACCGACTGCCGCAGTTGGTAAACCTCAGCATCTCGCTCTGCAATTTGTTCTTGATAAAAACCCACCTGTTCTTCAACAGCTTGGAGTTGTTCCCGCATTGCCTGCATTTGAGCTTGGTGGCGATCGGAAACTTCCGGTGCCGGCACAAAATTAGAATTGCCCTTCACCAGCCTGAAAAGTTCTTGAGACAACTGCTGCACCAATTGGTCGCGCATTTGCAGCTCTTCGGTGAGACGAGATACCTCTGATTGCAATTCTTTTGAGCTTACAAGTTTAGTTTGATTCACGATGACTCTCAGCTTTTGTTATATAATGTGTTTCTATTTAAAAATATCTTTCCCTTACCGCAGAGGCAAGAGGCACTTCAAAAGTTTTGAACCCATTAGGCTAAATCGAGCCAGCGGCCCGATGTCAAGGGTAAAGCTCAGTCTAACTCAAATCAGGCACCCACGTCATTACCTTAGTTTTTTGCCACAGACACAGGTAAAATCCTAGGTTTTTTGTCAATAAACCAGGTTTCTTAGCTTTTTCTAAGAATAGTGCAAGAGATCATGTGTAACCAATCACAGCCGAAAGCACTTTGCCAGCTTCGTCCACGGTTCTGCCAAAACAGATAATGCCGTCCTCGTGACCGGCCATCGCCAGAATTTTGCGCTCTGCCAAATTCTCCTCCTCAAAAAGTCTAAACATTTCTGAGGCCATCTGAGGAGTGCCGTAAGGTATTTCTTTTCTAGTAGTAGGAATCTTAAACAGCAGTTGCTGCCATAGCTTTGGATTATGGACGTGAATTATCCCTCCCACATCCTCTCTCTGAAGGTACAGCGCCCCGTGAGTCAGGGACTCCGACGAAGCTTGTACGGGGCCCCGGCAGCCGAGGAAATTTTGTTCTAAATTAAATTCGGTAACAGTACAGTAGAATTCTGGTCCCAGAGTCCTCAAGTGTGCAGTCTGGGTTCCCGAAATTACGAATTGGCAAGAATTGCCGAGTCTGACGCTGACGTTGCCAAACCCTATGCCATTTTCGTAGACGCCAATTAATCCCCAAGCGTGGAGCCGATCGCGCCAGTCCATCAAATCTGCTATGTTCCTGCCAGCTACAGGGTCTGCTTCTTCCCAGTCACAGCGGTACTTAACGACTCCTTCATCCATCCATTTTTTTGTCCGAGCTGACACGACAGACATGACCCAAGCTGAGACTTAATCGAAGTTCTCAAGAAGTTGTCAAACAGCTTTTTTTGCCGGCTGCCTTATATCTCTGTGCATAAGTGCCTTAAGTAATCTACATTCCAGTGTCGCCGTAATTAGCGACCGACATTAGCAAAAAGTAAGCTAGGAAAGAAGAACCAATTATTCCTAAAATCATGATTTAGCCTCTAGGTGATTACAAAAGTTCAATAGGAAAATGTAAGCTATCAGTTGGGGAGTTTGATTCCAGGCTTTTGCCCGATCGAGTTTCTGATGTGAAACTACATAATCTTGCTGAATCGGCTACTAATCAATACTACCGCATTTCTACTGAGTTGACTTCTACCTTAATAAATATTTAAGGATAAATTACCCCTCGAACAGGTCAATCAGGTAAAAAGCAACCGTATATTTACTGATTTTTTATCATTATACATATATTTAAGCAAAAAGCAAGCGGAACAAAAAAAAAATTTTTAGCCAGTCTGGGACGAACTGGCCCCATCTTCGGGTGCTCTACGTTAGTCAACACCTCTGTCGATCGAGCAATTTTTAGATTCGGGGAATCCTAAAAGCTAAGAAACCGGGTTGAGCGTAATATCATGTCGGGTAAAATCACCGCAACCCCAGCTCGCGTCGGCGGGCTTACCACAATCTGTAGTTGTAGTATAAGTTATAGATCTCGTAAACCCGTGCCCACCTAGAGCGGGATAGTCGATCGACCGAACCTGATATAAGTCCTATTAAGAAAAAAACAAGCCGATCGAGGCATCACTGCTCGATCGGCTAAAGTCTTCTGTGGAGTGCGATCGCTCGTAGCCCTTTAAATGTGGAAGTGATACAAGATACTGCCGTCGTCTTTAATTTCGCAGTTGGCATTGAAGACTTCAGCTTGTTGGTTCAAAAAACGCTGAGCGACATCCGGCGACAGCCGCGTTTCCATCGCAAACCGCACCAGAGTTATTTCGCCGCGACCTTCTTTGATCAGTCGGTACAAAGCACTTTGGAGCCTTTCGCTTTCTTCTCGCTGAAAAGCTGCCTTGTATTTCCAATCCGCCACCGAAGGAATCAAACCCCGGCTGACCAAAATTGCCAACAGCAGGCCAATTCCCAAAATCAGAGGCACTGTCGGATCGCTCGTGGGCGTCGCCACAATTTGCGGCACTGTAGCGGCCGCCAAACTGCTGACCATTTCCTTTTCCGAAGCTTGCGTATCCGCCATTGCAAGCTGAGTTTTGTTGTAAAAGTCTTGCTGAAGCTTCATTTGCTGCAACAGCCGAGCGCGTTCTCTTTCGTATTGGTCGAGTTTTTGCTGAGCTTGTTTCAGGTCTTGAGTGACTTGTGCCAAGCGTTGATTGAGCGACTGATTGACTGATTGCCACCGATATCTGTTAATCAGGCGGCTTTTTTCCACCATGCCTTTCATCAACATATCCACCGTTTGGATTGCTTGCTCCTGATCGAGCGAGCGATACCCAACAACAATCTCTAGGGGTTGTTCCGGCTTAGAAATTTTGACACTAGCATTTTGTCGAACTTGCTGGGGCGACAGCTTAACTGCATCTGCCACTGCTTTGACAACATTATCTGCCAGCAGAACCTCTGGGGTGAGTTGCTCTCCTTGCTTGAGAATTGTCGTGCCCGTACTCGAGAATTTGACTGGCGGATTATTAGAAGTGAGAGTGCCTTGAGCCATGAATCCGGGGGGCGGGGCGAGGCGGTAGGCCAGGGCGCCTGAAATACCCATAATTACAGCAAAACTGCCTAAGGCAATCCATCTGTATTGATGTGCTGAAGATCTAAAACGTAAATTTCCCATTTTGATAGTCAAGTCATAACATTCACTGGCCGCAGCTCCTGCCAAACCCAAGAGCCATCGTTTCTTTCTGGTTAGTCAAATTGACTGCTGAAAATTTTCTCTGCTTCTACCTAAAAGCTATTAGCTTTTGAGAGTTGTCAATATTCATGATCCGAAAAAACCGATCGCGCTTTTATTTGAGCCGAGCTATAACTTCAGTTTTTGTCCTTAATAATTAATCTGTAACAAGGCTTCTGGAAGTCTACTGGCATCAGACTAGCACTCAGGCGTGCGATCGCCTCGCCTCCCCGTGTTTGTTGACATTCAAAACAGTCTCCTTTTCACCCTTGGCAATTCTCCAATTATCTTACGTCTTGGCGTCTTGCGGACGCGGTTGAAGAATAAAAAAAACCTTAAATACTTTGCCTTAAAACTTAACAAACAACAATTATACCATGCAGTTAAGAGTTTGCTGCGTATTAAAAAAATTGTGGAGCTGGTCTCGCGCCCAGCTCCACATATTCACATAACAATTATGGTTTGATCGGTTGATGGTTCGATCGAGTTCACAAGGGCGAAGGTTTAGAAGCCGATCGGCAAAATCAGACCCTCGCGGGCCATCACAGCCTTCGGAAAAGCGATTTGCACATCTTCGGCGATGCGATCGAGAAAATCGTCAGTATGAGCCGGATCGTGGTGAAAAATTACCACTCGTTTCACCCGGGCCTCCTTAGCCATTCTCACCGCTTCCTGCCAAGTCGAGTGTCCCCAACCCACCTTCGGAGACTTGGGGTTGTGATATTCCTCGTCTGTGTACATTGCATCGTAAATCAGCACATCAGCGTCGAGGGCTAAATTGTAGACATTCTCATCTAGGCGATCGGGAAAATGTTCGGTATCCGAACAGTAAACAACAGATCGTCCCTGCCAAGTCACCCGATATCCCATAGCAGTATTTGGGTGATTCAGAGAACCCGTCCTAATCTCAATATCATCCAGCATCATCGTCTGGTTGTGATTGAGTTCGTAGAAATTCAAATCTGCCTGCAAACCCATCAGCGGCACCGGCGAATTCGAGTGCAGTACCCGTTCTACGAAGTGCCTTTTCATGCAATCTCCATCCGGCGGAGTTGCCCCGTAAATATCAAAGCTATTGCCGCGGATGAAAGCTGGGGCGAACAGCGGGAAACCTTGAATGTGATCCCAGTGATAGTGAGTAAAAAACATATAAGCTTGCACGGGCATTTCTTGCACCAACTGGTCTCCCAGCATCCGCAAGCCTGTTCCGCCGTCAAAAATCAAGCGTTTGCCAGCGACTCGCATTTCCAAACAAGAAGTATTGCCGCCGTAGCGAACAGTTTCCTGTCCGGGTGTCGGAACACTGCCCCGCACGCCCCAAAACTGTACTACAAAATCATCTATACCTTTTATTGATTCGGAGGGTTGAGGGCAATCAAGGGGAGTTGCCGCTACAGAGGACAAGCTGATTTCCATTTTAAAATTCAGGCTTTAAGGTTCCACATTGTCCGTGATGGCGCAGCAGATGGTCGCACAACACTAAAGCTACCATCGCTTCCACCATTGGCACAGCTCTTGGCAAAACGCAAGGGTCGTGCCGTCCCTTGGCAGCCAGCAGCGTTTCTTCGCCTTCTCGGGTAACGGTGCGCTGCTGCTGGCGAATTGTCGCAGTTGGCTTGAATGCCGCCCGCAAAATGATATTTTCGCCGTTAGCAATTCCACCCTGAATTCCGCCAGAGCGATTCGTCACTGTACGAATTACACCCTTATCATCAGTATAGTATTCATCATTATGTTCGCTGCCCTTGAGCAGAGTCCCGGCAAACCCGGAACCAATTTCAAAGCCTTTGCTGGCGGGCAAGGACATGATGGCTTTGGCCAAGTCGGCTTCGAGTTTGTCGAAGACGGGCATTCCCAGGCCTTTTGGGACATTGCGGGCGACGCATTCGACTACACCGCCGATCGAATCTCCGCTGTCGCGAACTTTTTCGATCAGTTCAATCATTCTTTCGGCACATTCGGCATCTGGACAGCGGACGATGTTGCTTTCTACTTGTTCTAAGGTAACAGTGTCTGGGTCGGCGACACATTCTAAGTCTTTGATGCGTTTGACGTAGCCGACTATTTCGACTCCTGCTGCTTGTTTGAGAATTTTTTTAGCGATCGCCCCTGCTGCTACTCTACCTATTGTCTCTCTTGCGGACGATCGACCTCCGCCTTGCCAGTTACGAATTCCGTACTTGGCATCGTAGGTAGCGTCAGCGTGAGAAGGGCGGTAAGTTGTCGCCATTTCGCCGTAATCTTGGGGGCGAGTGTCTTGATTGCGGACTAAAATTGCGATCGGCGTTCCCAAAGTTTTGCCTTCAAACACCCCCGACAGAATTTCGCAGGTATCTGCTTCTTTGCGAGGTGTGGTAATTTTGCTTTGGCCGGGGCGGCGGCGATCGAGTTCGGCTTGAATTTCCGATGCGTCGATCGACACCAGGGGCGGGCAACCGTCAATTACTACTCCCACACCGCCGCCGTGAGATTCCCCAAATGTCGAGATCCGAAATAAATGCCCAAATGTGTTCCCCATGATGCTTTAGCCTGACACCTAATAATTTTTAGCTTAAATCCAATAGAGATTTACTGTATTTCTGAAAAATATACCATTTGACGAGTAGGCGACAGGCGATCGCCCCACACCATCACTTTTTTACTGCTATAAAAATATATCCGAGCCCGAGGGAGACAGAGGGATGGGGACAGGGAGATGGGGAGAGGGAAAAAATCTTCCTTCTTCCTGACCTCCGTTACATCCCGTACATTGCTCGTTGCCGAATTTCCTTCTTCTTTAGTCTTCGTGTTCTTCAAAAGGATCTCTCAATTCCTTAGAAGGGGGACCGAAAGCGGTGTAGATCGAGAATCCGGTGATTGCCACCAGACACACGCCCAGTGAAATGCCAAGAACTGCTGCAGGTTCCATATTTTTGATCGATTATGAGTGATCCACTCTATAATATTACAAAAAATAACAATCCATCTGAAAGTCTAGTGATTTTAGGCGCAATACGGTATGGTCCCCAACCCCCATTCCCCCTTCTCCCAGTCCCCCATGCCGCATTTCTGAGAAATTGCGATCGCAATTAGCGGTAGAAATATGTCAAACTTTTCTGTAGAGATTCATTGTAGGTGACTTATGGCACAACGGACTTGGTTAGGAGATATACTCAAACCCCTTAACTCAGAGTACGGCAAGGTCGCTCCGGGTTGGGGCACCACGCTGTTGATGAGCGTTTTCATTGGACTGTTTTTCGTGTTCTTGTTGATTATTTTGCAAATCTACAACTCTTCGCTGATTCTGGAGAATGTGGATATGGATTGGTCGAGTCTCGGCCGCTAAAAATTGATCGCAAAACAGTAAGGCTAAAAGTAAAAGCTGAGGGTTGAGGAGAAAGGGTAAAAGCTAAGTTTTCCCGTTTTTCCTTACCCTTTCCGATTACTTTTGGCAGAAATAAACAAGAAGTAACTAAATAAATTGCAGGAGAAAAACCATGAATATTTTTGGCATTGGTTTGCCGGAAATGGCCGTTATTTTTACGATCGCCCTTTTGGTATTCGGTCCGAAAAAATTACCCGAAATCGGCAGGAGTATGGGGAAGGCAATTCGGGGATTTCAAGATGCTTCGCGGGATTTTGAGTCGGAGTTCACGCGGGAAGCCAAGCAGTTAGAAGAAGCTGTAGCAACTAGCAGCAAACCCGAAACTGAAAAACTCGCGGCGGCGAAGCCCAAGGAAGATAGCACAGACAGTTAAATGAACAACACTCAGAAGTCGGAAACACCAGCGGAGTTAGTGATTCCCCAGCTAATAGTTGGGTTGGGAAATCCCGAACCTAAATACGATCGCACCCGACACAACATAGGCTTTAATGCTGTCGATGCCTTGGCTAAATCTTGGCAGATTTCTCTGTCGGAAAATCGCAAATTTCAAGGCATATTTGGCGAGGGAAACCGGCCGCGGGGAAAGAAAATCCGCTTGCTGAAACCGCTTACTTACATGAATCTTTCCGGTCAAGCGATTCGGGCGGCGGCGGATTGGTACAAAATACCTGCGGAGTCGGTATTAATAGTATACGATGATATGGATTTGCCGATCGGGAAATTGAGAATGCGGCTTGCCGGTTCTGCCGGCGGACACAACGGCATGAAATCGACAATTTCTCATTTGGGCACAGACAAATTTCCCCGCTTGCGGATTGGCATCGGCAAACCTCAAAACGATGCTGCTAAAAATGAGAAAGATACGATTTCCTTCGTGTTAGGAAAGTTTTCTTCAGAGGAAAGTCAGTTAGTAGAGAAAGTGCTTAAACTGGTTGTAGAAGCTGTGGAACTAAGTCTGCACCAAGGAGTAGAAAAAGCCATGAGCCTTTACAATAGTCGCACAATTGCAGAAACAAACGCGGAAACAAAAAGGTGAGTTCGAGACGTTTGCCCGAAACAACTGCATATGTCCGGGTTACTGGCCAATCTTGGCAAAAAGGCACGATTGAGGGTGAAGTGACTGCCGGCAATTTTGAGTGGCAGTTTCAGTGGCGTTTCACGTCAGAAAAAACACTGATACTTGAGCCTTCTCAGGGTAGGGCATTGATTCAGGAACCTCTGCACCGTTTTCTAGAAAAATGGGATTATCAATTAGAACCAGGTGGCGATTATTCGTTTACGGTTCGGGCTCAGTTTTAAAATCTTGGTAATGGGAAATGTGGCAAAAGTAATCGGGAATAAAAACTTCCTTTAGTAGGATATCCCGCTTCCAGTAATTCTTTAATTAATCACGGGAAATGGCTGTAATGGGAAATTGGGAAAGGGCGATCGGGAAGGCAAACTTTCTCTAGTAGGAGGTCCCGATTCAAGTGATTCTTTAATTAAAGCAGGGTTCATCCCTTCTCGGTAAGCCCCGCAATAATACATTGTCAAAACAGCTTTGTAAGCCCAGTGATCGGAAGGTGCATCGCTAAAAGGATTTGGCAGGGTTTCAGCTTGATTCTGCACGCAAGCATGGAGAATTTGTTGTCGTATTACCTGCACTTGAACTAAAGAATTACTTGGCTTGGCTTGTGTGGTATTTTCTGCTTTGGCAGGAGCAAAAATACCTGTAGAAATTAACAGTGTAGCAGTGGCAAAGATGGTGAGTTTCATACATTTATAAATTTCTGAATAAGTTGATGAGTAGTGAGGAGTTTAGTCCTCAAAACAGGGGAAAATAAGGACTCTTCGTCCTTA
Source organism: Microcoleus sp. Pol12B3 (assembly GCF_036701355.1). Classification (NCBI taxonomy): domain Bacteria; kingdom Bacillati; phylum Cyanobacteriota; class Cyanophyceae; order Oscillatoriales; family Microcoleaceae; genus Microcoleus; species Microcoleus sp. Pol12B3. The sequence goes on along the minus strand of NZ_JAUBQS010000011.1, from coordinate 115,379 downwards.
CTCGGAACCTTTGAAATGTTCAGACATTTTTCGCATTCCCAAGGCCAAGACACTCAAAAACAACAGCCCCACGACCCCAGCTAGCGGATTGCCGTTAACTCCTGTCACCCAGTGGGGAACAGATGCCGAATATCGCACTAACTGGCCGATGTTAATGATGTAATATCCCCAGACTAAACCTGCATGAAGCCCGATCGACAAACCCAGGCGATTTTGGCGCGATCTTTTTCCCCAAACCAGAATCAAACCCAGCAACAACAACCCCGGAAACTGCGGCCAACTCCCCAGCATTGCCGCGACAGGTTTGATAAAATGAGATAGGGCAAACACCAGGCTATTCGCCCACAGAGATATTTTATAATTGTAATCCCGCTGCAACTCGTCCAGCAACCAACCACGGAATACCAACTCCTCGGCAAAACCGACTCCAAGGGCGCTTAACAGCCCTTCTGCGATGATTCTCGGCAAATTATCAGAATTTTGCCACGCGACTAAGCCGAACAGCCCTTGCACCGCAAATAAGCTGAAAGTGAGCAAAAGCCCGATCGCCAATCCGATTAAAAGCTCAAAACCGTTTTTTCGGGTATTGATTAAACCGTAACTTTTGAGTAATTGGGTTTGTCCGTAAACCTGTTTTCCCCAGCGCGGCACTAGGTACAGAAACTCAGTAAACAACAATCCCATTGTCAGAATAGTTGCTAGGTTACTATCTTTAACTAAAAGATAAATTGGTGCTGCTAGCGGCAGCCAAATTGCTAGCAAGATTAATAGGAAAATTATTACACGCAAAGGAAATGGATAACTGGCTATTATTTGGAGGCGGTTAATCATTGTTGTAAATGAGTTGAAATTGGGTAAATCGGCTTATTGGTCTGTCGGACTGTCCGACAGGGGTTTTTAACCCCTGTCTCATAGCGAAAGTCCTCTCAAAGAAAACTGAAATTTATCACAATCTAATTTAGGTTGGCAGTCGGTTTTAACCGACTTTTGCTATAAGACGGGGATTTAAATCCCCGGCGGGCTTGCGGGTGAATGCGAGAACTTTTGGCTGAGTCAGGCTTGAGTAAATCCGAGAGTTAGAATTTGGTAAATCCGAGAGTCAGGCTTGAGTAAATCCGAGAGTTAGAGTTGGATAAATCCGAGAGAATGTACAAAGCAGACGGAAAAAGCTAGAATGGCATCGTATCGGTTGAAACTTTAAGTGAAGCAAAGCTATAACATCAGGTAACAATGACTGAAGCCTCGGATTTTTCAAATGTCGATCGCGAATTAGATGACACAATTTTAAGCTTCGCAGACATTCAGGCAGAACTCAACCTGCGCCACGCTAAAGATGCTCTGCGAGATATAGTAGAAAATCTAGACTTGACAGTTCAAGAGCGAACTGGACTGGAACCGGAAATTGGCGGGTTGGAGAAAATGCTCGACAAGCTAGAGCGCGCTTGCGTGCAAATAGCTGTGTTTGGGATGGTGGGAAGGGGAAAATCTTCGGTTTTGAACGCGCTGCTAGGTCAAAATGTGTTTGAAACTGGCCCGACTCACGGGGTGACTCGCACGACGACTATTGGCCAGTGGGATGTCGGAGAGGGAATTGATGAGAATTTGCCGGATGGCTTACGCCCCGCTACGCTACGACTTTCGCCCGTTATTTACCGTTTGTCGCAAGTGGAATTAGTCGATACTCCGGGAATAGATGAAGTTGACGGCGAAACTCGCGAACTTTTAGCCCGCCGCGTTGCTCAACAAGCTGATTTGATTTTGTTTGTGGTGGCTGGCGACATTACAAAGGTGGAATACGCAGCACTTTCGCAGTTGCGGGAAGCCGGAAAACCGATGTTATTAGTGTTTAATAAAATTGACCAGTATCCTGATGCAGACAGGCTGGCAATTTATCATAAAATTAGAGACGAGCGGGTAAGAGAATTGTTGTCTCCCGATGAAATTGTGATGGCGGCGGCTTCGCCTTTGACGGCGAGGGCGGTGCGCCGTCCCGACGGAAGTATGGGCGTGCAAATGACTCGCAGTTTGCCACAAGTGCAAGATTTAAAATTAAAGATTTTGGAGATTTTAGACCGAGAAGGCAAATCTTTGGTCGCGCTGAATACGATGCTCTGTGCAGGGGATATTAACGAGCAGTTGGTGCAGCGAAAAATGGAAATTCGAGATGAGGCGGCTAATCGAATTATCTGGAACGCGGTAATGACGAAATCGGTGGCGATCGCACTTAATCCAATTACTGTAGTTGATATTCTTAGCGGTGCGGTAATTGATGTGGTGATGATCTTAACTTTATCTAAAGTTTACGGCATTGCGATGACGGAAGCGGGCGCGGTGGAATTGCTGCAAAAGATTGCGATTAGTATGGGGGGGATTACTGCGGGCGAATTGTTGGCTAATTTTGGTTTGAGCTCGTTGAAAGGATTGTTGGGTTTGGCGACGCCGGCGACGGGGGGTTTGGCTTTAGGGCCTTATTTGTCCGTGGCGGTGACGCAAGCTGCGATCGCGGGGGTTTCTTCCTACGGTATCGGTCAAGTTACTAAGGCTTATTTGGCTAATGGTGCTTCTTGGGGAGATGATGGGCCAAAGGCTGTCGTGAGCAAGATTCTGTCTTCTTTGGATGAGGATTCTATTTTAAATCGGATTAAGGAAGAGTTGCGGGCTAAGTTGGATTTGGGAAGTGTGGAAAAACAGAAATCTTAGCGATCGGCTGTTTTACGTTGACCCAGCAATTCTAGCGCAGCCCTGCCGCCATTCGGCAGGGGTTTAAACCCTTACCTCAAAGCTAAATTTGTGTGAAGACAATTTAACAAATTATTAGGATAACAACCAATTACCAATTATTACTGTATCTTACTAACTCCTAACTTAGGCAATTGGCAGAGGTTGGGCGATTGCGGCAAATAAGGTGCGCCGTGCACACCCTACTCTTAATTCCGCGAAGGCGGACTTGGTTTGTGTAGCCGCCAATTCGATTCGGCGGGTTAACATCGAATTGTTAATCCGAATTCGATTGGGCGGCTTAACATCAGGTTTTCAACCCTAATTCGCTCCTATTTGTAACCTCTATTTTTCTCCGACCAAATGCGGGTTGGTAGTCCCCAAACATAGACAAATCCTTCTGCAGCTTTGTGATCGAATTCGTCCTCTGCGCCGTAGGTTGCTAAGTCGAAACTGTACAGCGAATTGTCAGATTTGCGGCCGACAATCGTCGCATTTCCTTTGAATAGTTTTAGCCGAACGGTTCCAGTTACTCGCTTTTGCGTGTCCTGAATAAATGCGTCTAAAGCGGTTTTCAAAGGATTGTACCAAAGACCGTTATAAATCATTTGGCTGTAGGTTTCTTCGATGCCTCGCTTGTACCGCGTTACATCTGCTGTCAGCGTCAAGCTTTCTAAGTCTCGGTGCGCGTGCATCAAAACTAAAATCGCTGGTGTTTCGTAAATTTCCCGCGATTTTATCCCGACTAAGCGGTTTTCAATCATGTCAATCCGGCCGACTCCGTGGTTTCCAACTATTTCGTTGAGTTGGGAAATTAAGGCGACTGGTGATAAATCTTTGCCGTTTAAAGTGACAGGATTTCCGCAATCGAAACCGATTTCTATGTATTCGGGTGTGTCGGGAGTTTCTTCGATCGCCTTTGTCATCAAATACACCTCTTCCGGCGGTTCCGCCCAAGGATCTTCTAGGATTCCGGCTTCAATTGCCATTCCCAATAAGTTGCGATCGATACTGTAAGGAGAAGACTTTTTCACCGGGGACGGAATGCCGCATTTCTCGCCGTATGCGATCGTTTCCTCGCGGCTCATTTTCCACTCCCGTGCAGGTGCTAAAATCTTAATCTTGGGGTTGAGCGCGCCGATCGACACATCGAACCGCACCTGATCGTTTCCTTTACCTGTGCAACCGTGGGCGATCGCATCTGCACCGTATTTTTCCGCAGCTTCTACTAACAATTTAGCAATCAGCGGGCGAGCCAGGGCAGTCGAAAGGGGATAACGGTTTTCGTAAAGTGCGTTAGCTTGAATGGCTGGAAACGCATAGTCTTTGACAAATTCTTCGGTAGCATCAATAACTAAAGATTCCGAAGCACCGGATGCTAAAGCTTTTTTGCGGATCGGTTCTAATTCGTCTCCCTGTCCCAAATCCGCGGCCAGAGTAATTACTTCTTCCACACCCCACTCGTTTTTGAGGTAAGGAATGCAGACGGAGGTATCGACTCCGCCCGAATATGCTAGCACAACTTTTTTAGCGCGACTCATTGCTATTTACATCCTGAATTTAACTGACATCTTGCACCCTTGTCACTAAGCTTTTCAGGGCGGACAAGATGCCCACCCCACAAAAAATATCATTTTTGTGGAACAGGCATCTTGCCTGTTCTTGAGAATGGTGCCTAATGTGAGGTTTAACCGACTTTTCATTATGCACCTAATTGAGATCGATTCTTGTCAGAAATAGCACAGATTTATATATTCTTTTTTTGCCAAACTTGGCTATTTCGCGGGGGAGTTGCTGCGAAAAATCTGCTACCGTGGGATACGGTAACTGTGGAGATGGGGAAAAACCGTGTTTTTTAGTGTTGTGATTCCGACGTATAATCGTAAACCGATTTTGGCAAAATGTCTACAGGCTTTGGAAAATCAGCAGTTCGGTGAGATTGTGAGAGAGTATGAAATAATTGTGGTGGACGACGGCTCGACGGACGGGACGCTGGAGTGGTTGGCTGCAGATGCCGACTTGTTGCCTCATGTGCGATCGATCGCCCAATGTCACCAAGGCCCCGCCGCTGCGCGCAATTTAGGCGTTGAAGATGCTAAGGGCGATACGATTATTTTTATTGACAGCGATTTGGTGGTAACAGAGCATTTTTTGCAAGCCCATGCAGATGCTTTGCTACAGGGTTACAAAGATACTGATGCGGTTTTTACTTACGGCAGCGTGATTAATACTTGTAATTTCGATAATCCTACTTCGGAACCATACAAAATAACCGATTTTTCGGCTGCTTATTTTGCTACGGGAAATGTCGCGATCGCCCGGCACTGGCTGCTGGCTGCTGGACTGTTTGACACTCGCTTTCAACTGTACGGATGGGAAGATTTAGAGTTGGGTGTGAGGTTGAAAAAATTAGGTTTAAAATTGATTAAATGTCCGGATGCTGTCGGCTATCACTGGCACCCACCTTTTAGTTTAGAGCAAATTCCGGGCATGATTGACCGAGAAATTCAGCGCGGGAGAATGGGAGTTTTGTTTTATCAAAAGCACCCTAATTGGGAAGTGCGGATGATGATTCAAATGACTGTTTTGCACCAAATACTGTGGGGATTTTTATCGTTAGGTGGGATGCTGAACGAGCGGACAATGACTCCTTTTTTGCAGTGGTTGATTGACCAAGGTAAGCCGCAGTTAGCTTTAGAAATAGCTCGAATTTTTCTGAATTGGTATAACGTGAAAGCCGTGTACGCCGCTTGTGGGGAATTGCAGGCTGAGACAAAGATACCATAAATCAGCCGCCGGAGGGTGTAAATAAAATATAAGAGATTGTAGGAGTGTTTCAGGTTACATTGGTGTCAACTTAAGCTCAAATATAGTAACGGTATACTGTTTGACAATTATGTCTAAATTGTCCTAGCCTTGCTTAAGAAAGGGAATTTACCGGACTCAAGACTTGGATAAAAACCAGAGAAGCAAAGGATTTTAGTCTTAAGTTGATACCACCGATCGTGGAGGTTTTTAATTGTCATTTCGACTAAGGATATTTACTTAGAACACACAATAGCGATCCACCAGATAAATGCCAGCCAAATCTATTTCTATACATTGTAAAAATTTTACCTTTAATCAAACTTGCTTGCTGAGCATGTGATTTGGTAAATCTCTGCTGTTTTATTGATGGGCTGCGATAATTAGATTTCCACACATTTTCAAACTCTTCTTATTTTTGATCTAATTACAAATAATTTAGGAGTGTGATCTACCCAAGAGTTGTGCTGGTTTACCCAAGAGCGTTAGCTACAAACGGTTAATGACTTAAAAGTATTCCCACATAAAAAGTTTGAATAATTTGAGGGTCTGCTGTGAATACAAATGACGATAAAAATCCAAGACGAGAAACAATTAGACTTCCAAAAAGTGCTTTACCCGAAAATATTTTAATGGTGGACGATAATCCAGAAAGCTTGCGACTTGTATCCCGGCTTTTGTCTAAGCGGGGATATAAACTGCGGCCGACACGAGATGGCAAATTAGCTCTCAACTTTGCTCTATCGAGTCCACCGGATTTGATTTTGCTGGACATCATGATGCCCGGTATGGATGGCTATCAAGTCTGCGAACAGCTAAAAGCTTCTCCGAAAACGAAAGATATCCCTGTGATTTTTATCAGCTCTTTAAATGAAGTTTTTGATAAAGTCAAAGCTTTTTCGCTGGGGGCGGTAGATTACATTACTAAACCGTTTGAAATAGAAGAAGTCGTGGCTCGCGTCGAAAATCAACTGCTGCTCAGTCGGCTTTCTAAGGAACTTGTAGCAAAAAATGCGCTGCTAGAAGCTGAAATAGAAGAACGCAAGCGGATCGAGGCACAACTACGAGAAAGCCAGCACTGGCTGTCGACAGTAATTAAAACCAATCCTAATTTATTATACGTTTACGATTTGATAGAAGAGAGAAGCCTCTACATCAACCGCGAAATCTATAGCGATATTGGCTACACGTTTGAAGAAATACAGGAGATGGCAGCCACATTTATTCCTAAGTTAATACACCCTGACGATATCCCTGCATTCTCAGAACAGAGAAAAAAACTTGAGACAGCAAAAGATGGCGAAAGCTTTGATTTTGAATACCGGATACAGCACAAAAATGGTGAATATCGGTGGTTTTGCAGCCGGGAGAGCGTTTTTGTCAGAACACCGCAGGGCAAACCTTGGAAAATTCTGGGAACTGCTGCTGAAATTAGCGATCGCAAACAAGCAGAACTCGAACTTAAAACAGCTTTAGCTGCTTTGGAACGGCAAATCAAGCAAAGATTTCTGCTAGAAACAATTACTCTCGAAATCCGCTACAGCTTAAATCCCGAGCAAGTTTTTCAAACAGCCACAGCCCAAATAGGTAGAATTTTTAATGCCGATTACTGCTTGATTCACACTTACAAAGAAAACCCGTTTCCCCGAATCGTTAATGTCGCTGAGTACAGAAAACCCACATCAACATCGCTTTTGAATTTAGAAATTCCGGTACAGGGAAATCCTCACGTTCAGCTTTTATTGTCCCAAGATCAAGCTGTAGTTTCTGACGATGTTTTTTCCGATCCCCTGCTAGAAAATGTCAGAGATTTGTGCTGTCAAATAGGTTTAAAGTCTATGATATCTATCCGCACTTCCTACCAGGGAAAAGCCAACGGAATGATATGCTTGCACCAGTACGATCGCCCGCGTAACTGGACACAAGATGAGATCAGATTATTGAAAGCTGTGGCAGCACAAATGGGAATTGCGATTGCTCAAGCCAATCTTCTCGAACAAGATAAACAACAGCGACTTAAACTTCAACAGAGCGAAGCTAGTCTAGCAGCCGCCCAGAAAATTGCCCATATCGGCAGTTGGGAATTTGATTTAGTCACTCATAAAATTACTTGGTCAGAAGAAGTATTCCGAATTTTTGGTCTTGACTCAAGTGCAACTGAACCGACATCTGCAAAACTTTTAAAGATGTGTCATCCCGATGATAGAGACGTGTTTCAAAAAACTGTCACCCTCACTATCTCGCAAGGCATTTCCTACAAAAGAGAGTTCCGATTTCTTCATCCTAGCGGTCAAATCCTATACGTGGAAGGAAGAGGAGAAGCGGTTTTTAACGAAACCGGGGAAGTAATCAAACTGTTGGGAACAGTAATGGATATTAGCGATCGCAAACAAGCCGAAGCAGAGTTGCTGCTTAGCGAACTGCGAGAACGAGAAAAAGCGCAACAGCTAGAACAAACTCTGGAATACTTAAAAAATGCTCAATCCCAGCTAATTCAATCCGAAAAAATGTCAAGTATCGGGCAAATGGTAGCGGGAGTTGCCCACGAAATTAATAACCCTGTCAACTTCATCTACGGCAATATTATTCCCGCCAAACAGTACGCTTGCGATTTACTAAAATTGCTCAGTCTTTATCAGCAACACTATCCCGAACCAGTTCCTGAAATAGCTCAAGAATTAGCAGAAATCGAGGTAGATTTTATCGCTGAAGATTTTCCTAAAATCATGGCTTCAATGCAAGAAGGTGCTAACCGAATTAAGCAGATAGTGCTGTCTTTGCGAAACTTTTCGAGACTTGATGAAACAGCTCGCAAAGTAATAGACATTCATGAAGGGATAGAGAGCACTTTGGTGATTTTGCAGCACCGCTTGCAGTCACAGCAAAAACGTCGGGAAATTCAACTCATTAAAAATTACGGCACACTGCCAAAAATCGAGTGTTATCCGGCTCAATTAAACCAGGTATTTATGAATTTGTTGTTGAATGCGATCGACGCTGTGGAAGAGTCATCAGCAAACTGTACTTGCAAAGTTAACCAAATTCGCATTGTTACTGAAGTCAGCCGAGAAAATCAAGTGTGTGTGCGGATTTCTGACACCGGGCCCGGTATCCGTCCCGAAGTTCAGTCAAGGATATTTGACCCGTTTTTTACTACCAAACCGATCGGCAGTGGCACTGGTTTGGGATTGTCGATTAGTTACCAAATAGTTAAAGACACCCACGGCGGAAATTTGGAGTGTCATTCAGAAGTTGGCCGCGGAACAGAATTTGCGATCGAACTTCCGATTTCGCAAAAGTTGAAAGTTAAAAAAAGTTAAGAGAATCTGGTATATCATGTGCGTTTAATTAACTATAACTCTTCTGGGGCGGGTTCATCAACAATCTATAATATCAGCCAGAGAAAAGCGTAAACCCGCCCCGATCGTCAGATTTGGGACAATTCAACGGATATCCTATTAATGATCTATCAAAACCTCTTATAGTGTGTGTAATAACCAGACATTTTCTCCAGTATTTCACGAGTATTTCATAAGAACGGTTTGTGATTTAGTTTAATCTAATCCTAAGCGTGATATAATTAAGAGTTGGCCTTATGAGGCCCAGACGTTGCGATGCTAAAATTAGTAGTGAATATTACAGTTGCTATTATACAAACTCTGTCAACATACGTCTGCTGTAGCGTCTACCACATTTTAACTGAATTATGACTGACTCAATTCGCTTCCTCATGTGTGCTCCTGACCACTACGATGTGGATTACGTGATTAATCCGTGGATGGAGGGCAACGTACACAAATCATCGCGCGATCGCGCCGTCGAACAGTGGGAAAAACTCTACCACGTCCTCAAAGAAAACGCTGTGGTAGACCTCGTACCGCCCGCAAAAGGCTGGCCCGATATGGTTTTTACCGCCAACGCAGGCTTACTTTTAGGCAATACCTTCGTCCTCAGCCGTTTCTATCACAAAGAACGCCAAGGCGAAGAGCCCTATTTCAAAGCATGGTTTGAAAGCAAAGGTTTCACCGTGCACGAACTGCCGAAAGACTTGCCGTTTGAGGGTGCTGGTGATGCTTTGCTCGATCGCGAAGGACGCTGGTTGTGGGCCGGATACGGCTTCCGTTCCGAACTAGACTCGCACCCGTTACTAGCAAAATGGCTGAACATAGAAGTGCTCTCGCTGCGTTTAGTTGACGAACGTTTCTATCACCTAGACACCTGTTTTTGTCCCCTGACAGGCGGCTATTTGCTCTACTATCCAGCAGCATTTGACTCGTACTCCAACCGCTTAATTGAAATGCGAGTGGCGCCGGAAAAACGCATTGCCATTGAAGAAGCAGATGCCGCTAATTTTGCCTGCAATGCCGTCAATATTGACAAAGTTGTGGTAATGAATAAAGTTAGCGAAGCTTTGAAAACGCGCATCACTAATGCTGGTTTTAAAGTAATTGAAACGCCGATGACCGAATTTCTGAAAGCGGGGGGCGCCTGTAAGTGTTTGACGCTGCGGGTAACGGAACCGGTGCAAGAAGAGCGATCGGCAAACGTGATGGTAGAAAGCCGCACAATTCGCATGGAAGGTCACTTGCTCGATGCTGGTTTAATCAGCCGCGCTTTAGATTTAATTATCGAAAACGGCGGCAGCTTCCAAGTCCTCAATTTCAATTTAGGAGAGCAGCGGCAAAGCACATCCAGTGCAGACGTTAAAGTTTCGGCTCCTTCCCACGATGTGATGGAAGAAATCATGGGACTTCTAATTGACTTGGGTGCAGTGCCCCCGCCGCAAGAGATTTGCGACGCTATTTTAGAACCGGTAGTGCAAGATGGCGTCGGCCCGGACGACTTTTATGTGAGTACGATTTATCCCACAGAAGTGCGGGTAAATAACCAGTGGGTGAAAGTGCAAAATCAGCGCATGGACGGTGCAGTTGCTATTACTGAAACTGTCGATGGTCCAGTCGCTAAATGCAAATTACTGCGAGATTTAAAAGTAGGAGAAAAAGTCGTTGTAGATGTAGTGGGTATCCGCACCATCCGTAAAACCGAATCGCGGGAACAGCGCAATTCTCAAGAATTCAGTTTTATGTCTGGCAGCGTTTCTAGCGAGCGCCGCGTAGAATTGGTGGTGGAACAAGTAGCGTGGGAATTGCGCCAAATTCGAGATCGAGGTGGCAAAGTGGTAGTTACGGCGGGGCCTGTTGTTATCCACACTGGTGGTGGCGAACATTTAGCGCATTTGATTCGCGAAGGTTACGTACAAGCGCTGTTAGGCGGAAATGCGATCGCGGTTCACGACATGGAACAATCGAGCATGGGAACCTCTTTAGGGGTTGACATGAAACGCGGTGTGGCTGTGCGCGGCGGACACCGCCATCACTTGAAAATAATTAACAGTGTGCGACGTTACGGGAGTATTGCAAAAGCTGTGGAAGCCGGGCTGGTTACTAACGGTGTCATGTACGAATGCGTGAAGCATAATATCCCGTTTTCCCTAGCAGGTTCTATCCGGGATGACGGCCCGCTTCCTGACACGCAAATGGATTTAGTTAAGGCTCAAGAAGAATATACTGAGCTGTTACGAGGTGCGGATATGGTGTTAATGCTGTCGTCTATGCTGCACTCAATTGGTGTGGGAAATATGACGCCGGCGGGTGTGAAGATGGTCTGTGTGGACATTAATCCGGCGGTGGTGACGAAATTGAGCGATCGGGGTTCGATCGAGTCTATTGGAGTTGTTACCGATGTGGGATTGTTCCTGAGTTTGTTGGTGAATCAATTGGATAAATTGACCAGTCGCCATCATGTAACTCAATCTGTTTAGATGTAGCGCGAAATCGGCGGTTGAAACCGCGTTTGTACAAACGAAGTCCGCCTTTGCGGACTGAAGGATAAAGCGCGTAGGGTGCGCACCGCGCACCTTACGAAATCGTTATAAATATTGAGGGCAAAAGCAATGGTACAGGAATTAATAGACCTGAAAAATTGTATTTTGGAAGGCAGGAATGAAGATGCTCTAGCAATTGTCGATGAGTTAGAGGGCATGAGCAAACAAGCAACTCTGCGGAATATTGGGTCTTTTTTACTGATTCTGCTAATCCACCTAATTAAAAACCAAGTTGAACAGCGTTTGACAAATTCTTGGGCTGCTTCTATTGCTAATTCGGTCCGAGGTATTAAAAAGCTCAATCTCAAAGATAATAAAACATCTTACTATATCAACTCGGCCGAGTGGGAATCTTTTATAGAAGATGAACTAGAAGCCGCAATTCGTGAGGCTAGCAGGGAAGTGTTGGAAGGAAAGTTAAGCCGCGCTCAACTCAATCACAGAGTGGACAGAGAGCAAATTATGGCGATCGCAACAGGGCTACTGTCCCTGACATACACTTATTCTCGAGGTGAATTCGAGGATGCGATCGACGAATATTTGTCGCATTTACCTGGGGGTGAAAATTGGAATGTATAGAGTCAAAAATAGAAAAATTCATTGCTGTATAATACTGAGGGTAATAAACGATGTGTGCAATCGCACCTATCGAAAGCTATTCGTAAATCAGAGCCTGGCTGGGGCGGGTTGACTGCCTCGAACTGGCTTTTTTACCGATTTGGTCAATTCGCCCCTATATCCGCTGCAGCGCCTGATATTCCAATAAAAAACCTCAGACCCGCAAGTCTGAGGACCGGAGTTCCTGAAAATCGTCACTTCTTACTATTGTCGCCAACACACAGCACAACATACAAGAGGGGTTCAACCCAGCACGGCAACTTTTGGCAGACAGAAATTGCTTCCTGACTCGCAACGCGAAAGCAATTTTTACTTCAACATTTCACGAAAGCAAAAAAATTCTTCTCGTCATTTTCAGCTCTGGGTTGATAATTTTGCTTTAGGAAGGGAGCCTATCCTCGATCGCAATATAAGGAGCACCGTGAGTCCCCGTATATATTTGAGTCGGGCGGTAAATGCGGTTTGCCTCTAGCTGTTCCTTCCAGTGGGCCAACCAGCCGGCAACGCGGGCGATCGCAAATACGGGCGTAAACAAGTCTGTAGGAATTCCCATTTTGCGGTAAACCAAACCCGAATAGAAATCTACATTTGCATAAATTCCCTTGTGAGCTAGTTTTTCCTCAACCACTTCTTCTAACTTGACAGCAATGTCGTAATAATTATCGCGGCCGAAGTTGTCAAACAACTGTTCTGCTAACCCTTGGAGAATAGTTGCTCTCGGATCTTTCACCTTGTACACGCGGTGGCCGAACCCCATGATTTTCTCCTTGTTTTCAACGCACTTCTCGACAAAAGGCCGCACATTTTCTACCGAACCAATTTGCTGCAACATATCAATCACTTCTTCATTAGCTCCCCCGTGCAGTGGCCCCGCCAAAGTGCCAACTGCCGAAGCAATCACCCCGTAAGGATCTGTCAGCGTCGAAGCTGTTACCATTGCCGAAAATGTAGAGGCATTAATTGTATGTTCGGCGTGGAGAGTCAAGCAAACGTCAAAAATATTAGCCAACAGTGGATCTGGTTCTCGCTCGTTGAGCATATACAGAAAGTTAGCCGAGTAGTTCAAGTCATCCCTCGGCCGTACTGGGTCATCACCCCGCCGCATTTGCTGGAACGCCGCCACCATAGTCGGAATTTTCGCTAGCAGCCGCACGACAGCTTCTCGAATGTATCCCTGGTTGGGGAGAGCTCTGCGGGAGTAGAATAAGCCCAGAGCGGCCGCTGAAGCTTGCAGGGCGTCCATGGGATGTCCTCTTTCAGGAAAGCATTTCATCATGTCCCGGATGCGATATTTGATCCGGCGGTGATAGCGAATTTCATGCTCGAAAGCTTCGAGTTCTTCCTTTGTCGGAAGTACCCCCCAGATTAATAAATATGAAGTTTCGAGAAAGGAACTTTTCAGTGCCAGTTCCTCGATGCTAATCCCGCGATATTCCAGCAACCCTTTTTGTCCATCGACGTAGCTAATGCTGGACAAGGTGGCGGGAACACCTTCTAAACCTGGTTTGAATTCGCCGACGACCATTGCGATACCGTTTTGTGTGAGTTCAATACTACTAAAAGTACATTACCAGAAACCAAGATAGTGTCACAGTCTTGACAAATAATCATTTAATCGGGGTTCAGAAACCGGGTTTTTCAACAGATAGCCCGATCGCACCGCTGCGTATTGTCGCCCCTCAAACCCGGTTGTGCCGTCCCAGAATGCGGGTTTAAGAGGGCTGGCGCGTCCTGTTAATGTCGGGGCGGTTCGCTGTTTCTAGTGCAGCAAAAACTTGGGCGCAGTTAGCCAAAACATTTGGCTGCGGCCCACTGGGGAGCCGGTCTCCGGGAGGATTAAGCCGATGATACCTGCTTTTTTGAGAATCAGGGCATCTTGCGATCGAGCCCAAAGCAAAGTTTCTGCCCAGTGGCCTAAGTCGGGTTGGTGGCCCACCAGGGCCAAGCTGCGGCTACCTATTTCCTGCCAATGTTTGTACCACTCCAGCCAGTTCCCGATGTCTCCTGAAGGTGCGAGAGTGGCGGATTCTTCTATTTGGGAACTCAAACCGACTGTTTGCAGGATTTGGGCCGTTTGCTGGGCCCGCAGTAGGGGACTGGTGAGAATCAGGTCAAACTGAATTTCGAGTTCGTACAGCCGCTGGGCAATTTTCCTGGTTTTACGATCGCCCTCTTTAGTCAGCGGGCGTTCTGAGTCTGTATCATATTCTTCTGGTGCGGCTGCGATACCGTGCCGGATCAGGTAAATAACCATATATCAATACTTCCAGGCATTGGGTCCGGTTTTTCTAGGAGAAATCTAGGATATACCTACCTTTTGCCTATTCTACAACTGGATTAACCTCTGGCGCCGTCAGCGGGTTTGCGCTTTTGTAGCGATCGCGCCCTTGTCGTTTCGCATCGTACAATGCTCGATCGGCGACGGCAACGAGTTCATCCGGTGATGTTTCCGCAGTGGGAATCACAGTTGCAATTCCCATGCTCACAGTCACGATCGAGCTTACCTCAGATTGCTCGTGAGGGATTCCCAAATCTCGTATTGCCTGACGCATCGACTCAGCAACCGCGATCGCCCCTGCAGCATCCGTACTCGGCAGGATAGCAGCAAATTCTTCGCCCCCATAGCGCACAAACAAATCGGTAGAACGTTTAACCGCGGCGGCAGCAGCTTTCGCCACTTGCACCAAACAAGTATCCCCAGCTTGATGTCCGTAGCAATCGTTATATCGCTTGAAATAATCTACATCCAACATAATCAACGAAAGCTGTTGTTTTCCCTGCATCAGCCGATGCCATTCCGACTGCAATCGCTCATCAAAACAGCGGCGGTTTGCTACTTGTGTTAACCCATCTGTCGTAGCAATCAATCTTTCTTGTTCCGCCCGGTGTCTGAGCATCTCCTCGCCCCGCTTGTGTTCTGTAATATCAGCAAAAGTCGTCAATACTGCATAGGGTTTAGACTGATTGAGATGGAACAGCGGTTGAGAATTAATCGAAATCCAAGTCAGCGTTTTATCCGATTTGTGAATGCCCATCACCACATTCGATCGCCCTTGTCCCGTGCGCAGGGTGAGGATTGCCGGATGCTGTTGGCCCGGGAACGGTTGGCCGTCCTCCCGAACGATTCGCCAATCTAAATCTACGGATCTGCGCCCCATCATTTGCTCCGGGGTCAGCCCTAGAATCCTTTCGGCACTAGCATTACACGCAGTTATTTGTCCGTTTGCTAGCTGGAGTACGACACCTTCTGTCATGCTAGTAATCACAGAACGGTAGCGTTCCTCACTTTCCTGTAATTGACTCAGGAGAATGTTTTTGGCATCAAACTCTGAAGCCAGATGCAGGCTGCTTGCCAGAAACCCGGCCATCAGTTGTAAGGTCTGGATATCTGACGCTGTAAACGCAGAGGGTTTAGCTGAAAGCACTTTTAAGACCCCAACCCGATCGTCCTGATAGAACAAGGGAACAACCACCATTGACCGCAGACCAATGCGCTCACAGGCAGCCCTATCCACCCGTGCATCGGTTTCTGAATCCTCGCAAAGCATGATTTGACCAGTCGCAATACATTTTCCCGATAAACTTGCCCCTACTTTGATCCGTAATCCAACATAGGCGCTGGCGATACCGGTGGCTGCCCGATACACCATTTCATCCCCTTCAACCATTTCAATCACTGCTCCATCGGCGCGGGTCAAATCTTGAGTCCTCTCTGCAATCACAGCCATGACTGCATCAAGATTGGGATTGCGGATGGCAATTTCCTGTTGGGTAGCAACCACTATACTCAGACGCTGGAACTCTAGTTGTAATGCTGCTTCTGCTTGCTTGCGATCGGTGATATCCTTCATAAAGCAGTGATGCCCGATCGATCGCTCCTGCGAGTCGTAGGCTGCCAACAGCACCACCTGCTTGTAAAAAATCGAACCATCTTTCCTGATACCTCGGGTCTCAACCTCCACTCGGCCCTCGGCCAGCATTTTTTGATAAGCCGCCATCATCATGTGGCAGTCATCGGGATGAACTGTTTTCTGCCAATTCATACCAACCATTTCTTCAGGCTGATAACCTGCTATATTCGCGTAGGCTTGATTAACGGTGATGTACCGTCCGAAAATATCGAGCCGCGAGATGCCCTCAACTGCATGAGCAAGAGCTGTACTCAATTCTCTGAGTTCTGTTTCCGCCTTGACGAGATCCGTAATGTCTTGGGATGTACCAAACAACCGAATGACTTGTCCCTCTGCATTGAGTTCGGCTTGTCCTCTGGCTTCGGTATGGCGGATAGAACCATTCGGGCGCACAATTCTGAGGCGCAATAGATAAGGCTGCCCATGAGTGAGCGCTCGTTGAACTACCAGGTGTAGCTGTTTGGCACTTTCGGGATGGTAAAGCCGCAGGTTTTCTTCATACGTAGGTTCGCCTAGGGCGCTGGGTCGTCCCACAATCTCGAAGAGTTCGGGAGACCAGGTAATTTTACCCGTAATTACGTCCCATTCCCAGTTACCGATCTGGGCAACCCGCTGGGCTTCTGACAACCGGGTTTCACTCTTTTGGAGGGCTGTTTCTGTCTGGTGGCGGTCGGTAACGTCCTTTTCGTTCACGAGCAACATCGGGTTGCCTGTTACCGGGTCGTCGGTACACCACACGTCCATCCTATGCCAGCGAATTCCCGTCAGAGTAATCACTTGAGCCTCGATGCTAAATACCTCACCGGACTTAAGAACTGCCATTGCTCGCTCTCCTACCTGAGAGTCAACAAAGCGGCTCACAAAAGCATTATCTGTCGCAGAGCCAGGGTGCAGCGCCTCCCCGTAACAGCGCAAGGCCGCCGGGTTTTGCAGCAGCGGCGCACCTTCGAGGGTATATAGCGAAACCATGAGCGTGGTGTGTCGGAGTGCCTCGATCGATCGCAGAATTTCCGGCTCGATTCGATCGGCGCTTTCGACTGTACCCTCGACTAGCATTGCCAAACGCCCGCCCTCAATCCCGATCCCAGAACACCGACAGCGGACAGAAACAGGCTGACCGCCCGGGTAAAACGTCCACTGCTCGGACAAGGTTTTGCCTTGCTGAAACTGCTGCAGATATGTCTGCAAGCGAATCCCAGTAGACTCTGACACATCGCTAAAGTTGCGTGCGGCTCACAAGTTCTTGCCGGCTAGAAGCATTCCACAGGTACAAGGATGCTTGGTTTGCCCACCGCATTTGCAAATGCTGAATATCAAATATCCAGATCGGGTTTTGCAACAAGTCAAAAGCTTTGAGCTGGACAATATCGCCGCTCAGGGAATAGGCAAACTCTAGTGGTAGACAATTTTGATGATTGACTCTGGGCGCGCTTTCTGTACTGGGATCAGTTTGATTTGGTTCTGTTTCGAGTTCCGGCGGTTGATTTGGCCCCAGTACCGGGGGGTGAGATTCCAAGTGCCGCATCGTCAACCCGATGTGCATTCCAACCTGCTGCAGGATCTGAACCTCGATAGGTTCCCACTGACGCGGACTTCGGCAGTGATGAGCAATCAACAGTCCCCAAAGCTTCGGAGATTGCTGCGGTTTGCCATCTAGCAAGATTGGCGCAACTAAATTTGCCTGAACCTGGAGGCGATCGAGCAATTCGACATCACAAGCTTGAAGAGAACCGCTGTGAATATCAGAAATGCTGCTCGTTTGTCCCTGGCTGTAACGCTCTACCCAGGTGGATTCACAGCAAGGATCGTAAATTTGTTTTCCTAGGATTCGCGGCCACTGAGCATCAACCGATTCAGCAAATACTACGCCATTTCCTTTTGGTAAGAAGCGATAAATAATCACGCGATCGGTTTGCAGCAGCACCCTGGTTTCCTCTAGCGCACATTGCAAAATTGTCTCCAGCTCCCCGAACTCGTTGATTTGAAGTGCAATTTCTGAAACTTTTTCTAGAATTTTCTCTAACGACCAAGAGAAAGTCTGGTTTGTAGACATCTCCGCGTTCCTTTTTTGTTAACCAATTTTTTACTATTCTAGCCTGCCACAAAAAAATATAATAATTTCTTTTAACTCGTAGCAACAGGTTGCTTACTTAAGAAAAGAAACCCACATTTTATGTTGAAATAAAGACTTTTATGAAATGCTACAATTCCTTTTTAACTAGGTAACTTAGACCAAAAAATATTTTATCATTATCCCTCTATACTTTTTTGATCGTGCGGCACTTTTTTATAAAAAAATATTTGCCTAAACTTTCCTACATCAACTCTAAAAAAATGTTTTTTTTTTAAATTTAACTATCACAAAAATAAGCCTCGATAATTATTAAATTACAATAATTATATTGTGGACTTTAGTAAACTAAATAAAACTAATTTTTTCCCGCGCAACCTGGTTTTTTACCAAAATACTTAGTTGCCTCCCTTGACCATCGTAAAAAAAAACGGTTTCTTGGGTGTGTATTTTTGGAAAATAGGGATAAAATTTATTATTGTTAGTCCTAGACGGACCAACCGGGTTTTTTAACTCCCTTACTTCGCTCAAACACTCAATAAGACTTAAAAAACCCGGTTGATGAGAGTTAGAATGCGTCTAGGGCTGATTGTCAAATTGAGATTTTGCCCGACGAAATGAGAAAAAAACACAGCAAAAGCTCGTAGTAACCGGAGGCAGAACCGAGACTCTTGCTGGAATCAAGGCCGCACCTAAAAACTACCGAGTTAATGGTCGTAAACAGGATTGTCTTTAGGGCTAATTAAATGCAGCAACTTTTGCTTGATCTGATCGTCAAATACTTCCCATTTTAGCCTTGCATAATCGCTGTTCTCATTCCCGCCAGAAAGAAATCCCACCGGAATTTCAAAACCTCCAGCTTGACTTCGGCCACCCCCAAAAAAGCGTCCTTGAGCATCTTGACCGAAGGCTTCTTTAATGAATTCGTCGGGGTCGAGAGTAAGTTTATTAGTTCGCAGCGAGCCAATTACTACTTCAATTTCTTCGTCTTTGTCGTGAACAATTGCGTAGACAACGGCTGTGTGTACGTTCTCTTCTGTTACTAAAAAGTCTGCCGCTTGGGGAATAGAATCCCGATCGTCATAGCGGAGATAGCCGATGCCGGCGATCGAAAAATTGTTCTGGACTGTGCGGTGTTTGAGCGATCGCTCGATCGCGTCCATCACCCACTTAGAACGAGACGACTGCAACACCGCATTCAGCAACTGCGGGTCGTAAAACCTGCTCAAATAAGCCGCAGCTAAAAAGTCCTCCTCCTGAGCTTGTCTGAGGGCGTTCGTATCCGATCGCAAACCGTGCATCAAAGCTGTAGCGCACTTGATGTGCAGGCTGACGCTGCTGTCGAGAGCTAACAGTCCAGACTGTAAATACTCGGCAAAAATCGTGGCTGTAGCGCGGATTTGAGGGCGCAAATCGGTAAATTCTGCGTTCATTTCCCCCTGCAAATTGTGATGGTCGATGACGGCGGCGATCGGAACTCCCGCCGCTAAAATAAACTCGGTTAAGCTACAAGTCGTCCCTTGGTTGTCGATGAAAGCGCAACCCTGAAACACCGACAAATCCTTGGTTTTTACTGTTTCCAGCGTCCACCGCTGCAACGGCAACCCTGTCAATTTAACTAAGGCAATATTTTCTTGGTGGCTGAGGGCGCCGGCGTAGATCATCTCGCATTGGATATCGTATTGTTCGGCGATTAATTTGTAAGTCCAAGCGCTTGAAAGTGCATCGGGGTCGGGAAAATCTTGCAGCAATATTAACTGGCGAGTGCCTTTGTGGCGCTCGAACATTTGGCGCAATTGCTCGACTTTGCGATCGTGCAATTCCTCGCGGAGACGGCCGCGATTCTCTTGGGAAGCAACTTCGGCTTTGCTGCGCCGTTTTCCAGGCGCACTCACTGCGGGTACAACCTCGCTGCTGGCCTCAAGTTCACCTTCGCGGTTGCCAGATGTTTCATCAGAATTGGTAGGGGAATGGTCTTTCATAGTTAAAAATTAACAATTTAACTCTTTCAGGATTTGCACGGCATTCGCTCTTAAACCCGGTTTCTTTGTAGATGCCTTGTTGTCAAAGCCCATACTTCTTACGAGAAACCTGATTTAAGAGCGTAAATTCTCTCTTTAAGTGTTTAACTTTTTAATTTATGCAGAGAGTGTGTGTTCCCAGGAACGAAGCAATCTCAGGACTCAGAACTTCCGCAAAAAACCCCCGCGCTTGCGCTGACAGGGGTTTTAAAGGCCTATTACATATTTTTGCCATTCTTTGTGCATACCGCTCTT
This sequence comes from Microcoleus sp. Pol12B3, assembly GCF_036701355.1. Taxonomy (NCBI): domain Bacteria; kingdom Bacillati; phylum Cyanobacteriota; class Cyanophyceae; order Oscillatoriales; family Microcoleaceae; genus Microcoleus; species Microcoleus sp. Pol12B3. Next base: position 95,096 of record NZ_JAUBQS010000011.1, on the reverse strand, counting down.
AACGTGTTTAGTCACTTCAAAATAAAGACCGCTGTGAGGTTTCCGAGGCGGATAGCGCAGCGGCATTCCCGCTTCTTTCGGCGTGCGGCTGCCTTTATTGACATTGCAGCGCACGCAGGCGGTGACAAGGTTTTCCCAACTGTCCCCTCCTCCGCGCGATCGAGGAATTACATGATCGAGGGTTAAATCGTCCCCCGCATAACTGCAGTATTGACAAGAGTGTGCGTCCCGGTGCAAGATGTTCCGGCGGGTTAGCGGAATATCCTTATAGGGAACTCGGACGTAATGCCGCAGTCGGATCACAGTTGGTAGCGGGAAGTTTGGCGCAATAAATTTCCCGTTGTGTTCTACCTGTTCTGCTTTTCCTTTCAGCAACAAAACTACCGCCCTTCGCCAATTGGTGATGTTAAGGGGTTCGTAGGAGGCGTTCAGCACCAGAACATTGCCCATTGTTGATTATTAAAGAGAATATTTTTTTCGATGTTAACACAGGTTCCCCTTTAGGTGGGACGGCCTCAGAAAGAGCGAGGCTCAGCAAAAAACGGTGAAAAACCACTTCTTTACCCTATACCTTCGCGCCTGCGCCCCCTAGGGCTACATCTATTTTCTGCCTTTGGTGTTTGTCAGCAAGCATTTTTCCCTGAGTTTTGGCTTAAATGAGGCCAGTGTGTGCGATGGCAAAAATTTGCAGAATAAATTTTATTTTTTTCTCTAAATGCCTAATCTTCCCGGCAACAAACAGCTTAACTTTTTAGACTATTAGTAACCTTAAATGAAAAAGCTTATTACTGCTCATGAAATTTCGGCTCTTAAAGTCAGTTTTTAGCGCGTCAATTATTGCCCTTGCTGCTCCGATTTTAGCAAACAGTCCAGCCTTTGCCCAAACGCCTTCATTCTTCTGCGGCGCTGCTGGCGGCCGTCCAGCTACAATTGCTGTCCAACAGGGCAAAAATATTCCCGTTATTTTGTGGCTAGCTGATAACTATTTCAATGAATCAGGAGAAGATGCGATTACTCGGTGTACCAGAGTCTCAGGAATTCTCAACAACTCGCAACCGCAAGGAAGCTGGGATAATATTGTCACAGCAGGTGCATCGTCCACCGGTCAACTAATTATTTGTGCAGCTAATCCTCAAGACGGTTCCTGTAGATTATTATATCAAGTACCCAAAGGTCAAAATCCAGAACAAGCCAGACAAGAACTCTTAAAAAGAGTTACAAATCCTAATGTAAGTGTTTCGCCTGTTAAAGTAAATTGATAGTCATCATTAGGGACATGGCATTGCCGTGTCCTACTTGCAGAGAGTTGAAACTCTTGTAAAATACTTCGGTTGAGTGGTGAAAAAATTGCAGCTTTGCTTGAGCAATTCTTCTAACCCTTCAACCTGCCTCAGCCAGACAGTGCCGTCGCTTCCAGCTACAGCAATTTGCTTTCCGTCTCGACTCCAACTGACACTAACAACATTCTCCTCAAACTCAAATTGAGCAACCTGCCGCCCCGCTAAATTCCACAGCCTTACAGTCTTGTCAATTCCCACTGTAGCCAGCCGTTCTCCGTCGGGACTAAAACTAATTGATTTCGCATCTAAATGCAATGTTTGAAATTCCTTAACTAATTCTTTTTCTGACAAATTCCACAGCCCTACTTTGCCATTCAATGTTACTGTAGCAAAGCGATACTGGTGTGGAGCCGCAGTGAAACTGAGCCCAATTGCCTGAAAGGGAAGTGTTTTTTTCAGTTTTCCCGACAAATTCCAAATTCGCACTGTAGAGTTGCCATCTAAAGTCGTTATAAAATCTCCGTTTGGGCTAAAATTTACGCTTCTCACTAAGCCGTTGTGACCGGGGAGTTTCACGACGCTAGACGATATGGATTTTGGCTGTTTTGACAATTTCCAAATTGCAGCATTGCTGTCTATTCCAGCAGCAGCCAACAACAGTCCGTCGGGACTAAAACTGATGCTAGTAACTGAGCCTTGAATCCCTTTGAATGTAGAAATATTTTTTCCTGATAAATTCCATATTTTAACTGTGCTGTCCCTTCCTGCGGTTGCTAAAAATTTACCGTTAGGGCTAAAGTTTACCATATTAACTGACTGCTGCCCAGCTTTCCATTCAACAATTTTTTGCCCGGAAAAGTTCCAAATCCGAACGCTATCGTCTATTCCGGCGCTTACTAAAACTTGGTGAGTGGGGCTAAAATTGACGCTGGTAACTGCACCGATATGAGCTTGCCACTTCATCTTTATTTGTGGTGGAAGTGATGAGGTTTTTATTTGCTCTTCTTTTTCGCTAATCTTATCGAGGATTACTTGTAAGGCTAGCAGCGGTATAGTAGCCGGATATTGTTCTAGACGCGGTTGATTTTCAACTAAAGTTTTTAACTTTTTACCCGAGGCGATCGCCCTCAGTAAAGCTTCTGATAAAGCTTCTGTGCTTTCGGTTTTTTGAGATACCGCCAACAATAAAGCATCGCTGCCACTTTGTTCGATTTCAATACTGGCTTGTGCTAGTTTAAACCGCTGGTAAGCGAGAGTTGAAAAGCCGATCGCCGCCAGTAACGATGCGGCCAGTACCGCAGAACCGATGCCGATCCACTCTTTGGCTTTTTGTTTGGCAGAGTCAGCTTCACTCCAAGCTTTTTCGGCATCGTACACAGCTTTTTTGGTTTCTAGTGTAGCTGAATGCAGCAGTTGATTTTGGTCGCTCAAAATAACTTTCTGGCTGGCAGTCAAAAACTGAAAATCTTCGTTTCTCAAACTTTTTCCTGCCGCCCAAACTAATGCTGACTGCAAATCATCCCCTCGCAACAGTTGGGAATCATCTTCACAGCTAGAATTTAGCCAGAGTTTGATCGCTTCCGAGTAAGGCGAGAGTTTTTCTAATTTGTCTTTAATTAATTTTTTGTTAAAAACAGCTTCATAAATAGGATTAGAAATTGTTAATTTTTCCCCGTGCTTAACGATTAATCCGCTTAATCGCAACTCCATTTGTTCGGCACTACCATCCGGGACATTTTCAGTTTGTTCTAAAATTTGCTGATACAATCCCAGTCTCCTGACAATGCGCTGGTTTTCTTTGAAAAGCCGATCGCGAATTGTGGACAAATGTTCGGGCACATCTTGAGTTTCCCAATTCTCCACGATTTTCAAGCGCACTACCTTCTCCACCCACTCTTTAGAAGTGCTAATTTTATCTTTCTCCCCCCCTTGGTCACGGGGGGCTGGGGGGGGTAAATTCGGGATTAATTGTGGATTTTCCAGCAGGAGTTTGCACAGCTTTTGAGTCAAAAAAGGCTGCCCGCCCGTCCAATACAAAACCTCTCTCAAAACTTCATGAGGGCTGTCTGTCAGCTCTGCCAACCCCGCTGCTAGCGGTTGAGCTTCTGTTTCGTCAAAACCAGTTAATTCGATCGCCTTGCCAATATTAAAAGGGGTGTTGCTGCTGGCATTTTTCTCGCGGCACAAATCCGTCGGCGATGCTACGCCTAAAAGGGCCCAAGTTAGGCGATCGAACTCTGAATTGTTGGCGCGCTTGTTGTAGCACGATCGAATTAAGGCTAAAAAATCGTCGGCGGGAAAATCTAGGGCGAGAATGCTGTCGATTTCGTCAATAAAAATGACAATATTGCTGGAAATGTTGGGTAACAGTACGGTTTCGATGAATTCGCTCAATCTTTGAACCGGGGTTAAAAAATTGCGATCGCGCCACCAAGTCCGCACGTTGACAATATCGGACAGGTTAAAGTTATTTTCCAGAATGCGTAGCAAACCAGCATACCACTGTTCGGGAGTGACGCCGCGGTTGCCAATTTCCGAAATGTCGATCGCAGCACAAGCAATTCCTTCATTTCTCAGCCGCTGAATTGTCCGCACCTGCAAGCTAGATTTGCCCATTTGCCGGGAATTCAAAACATAGCAAAATTCCCCGGCTTTTAATCCGTTATAAAGGTCATCGTCGGCTTGCCGCTTCACATAATTGGGAGCGTTATTGGTGAGACTGCCGCCGACTTGATAGTAACTGGGCTTTGTGGTAAAATTCATATAAGTGATTCGGCGGTTAAAACCACTACTAAACAAACAAAGTCCGACTTCGCGGACTGAAGAAGTGAGGCGGTATTAAAGCATAATTCTGTATGATAAATTGTAACACAATACAGTTATTCGGCGGTTGAAACCGCTCAACAGTAAAACAAACAAAGTCCGACTTGGCGGACTGAAGAAGTGAGGCGGTATTAAAGCATAATTCTGTATGATAAATTGTAACACAATACAGTATGAAAACTGATTGGACTGGATACAACGACGACAAAGACAAGTTAAGAGCTGAAATTTGGTCTTTGCTGAAGCAGCAAGCGGCATCTATTGGCGATCCGTTTGGTCATATTCCCAACTTTGTCGGTGCACAGGTGGCGGCTGAAAGATTGGCAAATTTACCAATTTGGCAACAAGCAAAAACGATTAAATGCAATCCAGATTCGGCGCAAAATCCGGTGCGTATGCAAGCTTTGCAAGATGGAAAACGCCTGTATATGGCAGTACCGCGATTGACAGACGATCGCTGTTTTGTTGAGTTAACGGCTGAGGATTTGCAGAGGCAAAATATATCAATTGCCGAAAGTGCGATCGCCCGCAAAGCACTCGCTTGCGGAAAATTGGTAAGTTTTGCAGAAATGGAGCCAATTGATTTAGTAATAGTCGGCTGCGTAGCAGCAGGGCCGGGCGGTGGAAGAACCGGGAAAGGTGCAGGTTTTGCCGATTTGGAATTGGCTATGTTGAAGGAATTCGGGTTAGTACAAATCGATACGCCAATTGTAACAACAGTGCATCCTTTGCAAATAGTCGCAGATTCGCGTTTGCCAATGCAGGCTCACGATTGGGCGCTGAATTGGATTGTTACTGCTGAGGAGGTAATTGAAACTAATACAACTTATCCGCGTCCAATTGGGTTAAACTGGGGTAGTATACGGCCGGAACAGTTGGCACAAATTCCAATTTTGCGAAAGTTGAAAGAGCAAGACTAGATAACGAGTTTCTTTGGTAAACTTGCCTATAGTTTACTATTCCAAAAAATATGAAAGTTATTTTGGGCGACATCACAAAACTTGAAGTTGATGCAATCGTGAATGCTGCAAATACCAGTTTACTTGGGGGTGGCGGAGTAGATGGAGCAATACACAAAGCAGCAGGTTCAGAACTTGTTCATGAGTGCCGATTGCTTGGAGGATGTAAGATTGGGGATGCTAAGCTAACTAAAGGATATAACTTGCAGGCACGGTTCATCATCCACACAGTAGGGCCAGTATGGCGGGGAGGTAATCATGAAGAACCTGAACTCCTGGCCGAGTGTTATCGCAAGTGTATGCAAATCGCCGCAGATCGAGAGTTAGAGAGTTTGGCATTTCCTTGCATTAGCACTGGGATTTACAAATATCCTAAAGCTCTAGCAGGTGAGATTGCAGTGAAGATATGCTCAGAACAAATACAAAAAAATGGTGGTTCTCCAAGAGTAATTTTTTGCTGCTTCGATCGAGAGAATTATGAAATTTATGAGAAGATTATATCTAACTACACTCTGAGGTAGTGAATTTAGTTAGGGTTTTACCCTAGTCTTAATATCTACATTTTTTACTATTTATTTAACAAACCGCGAAGGCGCGTTCGGCGAAGCCGTTCCCGTTCCCCGCAGGGGTTCCCGAAGGGTAGGGTAGGACGCGAAGCAAGACAGAAGAAGAAGACTGTAAGTTGATGATATATCTACTTTGTGGTGAACACGCGCCATGCAATGAAAGCTGTAAAGGCTAGATAACCAAACACGGTTATCCAATCTAGCCAATTATCGGAAGTTATCAAAAAAATATCGTTCATGGTATCATTCGCCTAATTATTACTTACCGCACTTACGCACAAAATTTTACACGATCGCGCTCAAGTGCGATCGAAAATATTGTCGGTACAGTTCGCACCTCGGCACGCACTCGTTCCCCTGCAATCTCACCAACCCCAAACTGTCCAACTTAAAAGCCTGCATCGCCTTTAATGGCACCGGACAATCCGCAGTCACAATCTCTCTCATCCCCTGCGCTAACTCAGGATATTCTTCTAAATTCCACAACTGCCGGCGCAAATGGTCGCTGTAAATTCCCGCATCTGCGATCGCAGTTTCTTTTAATTCATCGAGTGTCAAACCCGATCGCGAGATGTGATATAATGCAACTCGCACTAAATACGGATGACCGCCGACAATAGCCATCAATTCCTCAACTTTTGCCTCCGACCAATTCAAATTATGGCGCGCTGCTAAATCTTGTATTTGCTGAGAGTTGAATTCGGGCAAATCTACGGGAAGTCCGACGTTGAAAGGCGATTGATTGATGTTCATCGGGATGTAAACTTCGGTGGAGTGAACTACAATTAATCGCAGTTTTTTCCAGATGTCGCGCCGCTTCGATTCTTCGTGCCACGCCCGCAGCAGTCCTAAAAAGTCTTCGGCAATGTCGGGATATTGAAAAACGCGATCGATCTCGTCTAATCCTAAAATTAAAGGACTGTCGATTTGCGGTAAAATGTATTTTTCAAAGTAATCTTTGCAGTTGACTTTGCTGCCGAAAATTTCGTCCCAATAATCGTCTAATTGATTGGGTAAGTGCAACTCGCGACCGACGTAAGCGCAAAACCACTTTAAGAATTTATCTAAGTTGGCAAATACGCCTTTATCTACTAACTGAAAAGTTAGCGGCACGGTGCAATAGCCTTGACGGGCTCCGTGATGCAAAATTCGGGCCATCAAGGAAGTTTTGCCCATTTGTCGCGGTGCTTTGATTCTAATTAACGCGCTGGGCTGCACAATAGTTTGATAGCAGCGTTCTTCGATGGGCGGGCGTTCTACATAAAATTGAGAAGTGACATCGACTTGTCCTCCCGGTAATTCAGGTTCGGCGGCGGGTAGAGGTATTTCGTCGCTGCTAATTTCTAATAGCTGTTTTTGTGTTAAATCTTCCGTTTCTTCTACGACGGGTGCGGGTTGTTCTGCTAGTAAATTCAGAACTTCTTCGATAATAATTGGAGTGTCGGCGGTGGTTTTCCATTCCCTCTGTTTGATGCGGTACAGATAGCCCCGCAAGTCGTGATTTAGAGGCGCGTTCAGGGGAAAGCCGACGCGGATGGGGAGAATTATTGGTTTTCTGTCAGGGCGGGAGTCTTGCAGTTCTTTTGCTTGCTGAACTTGATATGTTAGCAGTTCGCTTTGGTTTCCCGTTGGCGGCAAAAGTATCAGCAAATAATCGCATTCTTGGAGGAAGTAATTAATGCGGTCGAACCAATTGTCTCCCAATCTAATATTATTTTCTGCTGTGAAAACTGTATGACCGATCGCGCTTAAGGCTATTTCTAAGTGTTTTCCTAACTCGCGATCTGGTTCAGCGCTGCGATAACTGACAAATACTTTAACAATTCTGCTGCTGGCTGTATCTTCCGCTGGCTGCGAATTTTCCAGCTCGTCTAAATTTTCCGGTTCCTCAAGTTTAGCCGATCGGTGGTCGCTAGCAGCCAGAGTCATTTCAAAAGCCGCGAACAACTGTCGAATTTTACTCAAATCCGCACCTTCTCTACCCTGCTTAATTTTGCTGACTGTATCGGCACCGACGCCAGACTCGGCCTCGATTTCAGTCAGAGTACCTCTAATGTTATTTCGGTCAGACCATTCTTGGAGCGCCTCGTTAAGTTTCTTTAAGCCAGAGGCAGTGAGAATGCGACCGCGATCGCGTTTTGACTTGAGCACTTCGCTTGCAGTGAAAGGGGAACGAATCTAGAAATTTTAACGCCTTAAGTTCCTATTTTGGGCGATTTTAAGGAAGATAATCAGCCAGCCGGAATTTAAGGGATTTTACTTGGAGAGGTTTTTAGGGCGATCGACTCCTCAAACTCTTTCCTGATAACGGATTCAACAGTTGAATATATTTGACGAGAAAAAGTTTTTCTTAACTCCCCAATCTCCGCCGCTAATCACCACTTAACTTTTTAGAGTAGATACACCAAGCAAAAAAGGAGCAGCCAAATGAGCAAAATCTTACACAGACTGGCAATGGCCGCTTTGGGAACCGCCGCCATTTTCACAATTAATACACTTAATAATTTAACAGAAGCATCAGCCGCGGGTAAATTTGACCAATCAGAAATTCATCAAAACACAGTTTTTCCACTTGGCGTACCGGGTCAGTTGCATAAATAGGGCAATTCATTGATTGATTTAATTGAATTAAGGAGAAATTATGAAGTCTACACTGTGTTCGCCACAACCTATAGCTACCAAATCTGACTCCGTTGACGCTGAGGCGATCGATGCCTGCACTGCACTTGCATGGGTGGAATTGGTAGCATTAGATGCTAGCGCTCTCACGGGGGATGATTGGCTGGCTTTGTGCGATGATATAGATAGCGGGGAAATCTACCGCTGCTGGTTTTTGTGGCGCGATCGCGAAGTTAGCGGTAATTGGGAAGCTTACGATCCTTTGAGCGATCGCCGATTCGTTGCGAAAGGAAAAGTTTTTCTCAAAGCTGCGATCGACTCGCTCGAAGATGCTAGAAATCGGGAAGTCGCCTAACTTGAATTCATCTCAGGCGAATAAAATTTTTGCCTGCAAAACAAGAATTCTGCCAAGAGAATCCACGACGACTGTACACACTTTCGTCCGCCTGGGCGAGATTGGAAGAAAAATGGGTAATAGAAGCGGATTTGAGATCGGTCCCGGAAACCGACTATTCTCAAAGAAAATAAAAAAAATTACGGCTGCAGGCAAAAGTTGACTGTATGATGCTATGTGCTTCGTCTCGAAAGCGGTTGATAAGGTTTTTTCAGCTGCTTTCTCGTTGCAGCCGTTAAACTCTTTCTCTTCACACATGACTCCTAAACTGCGATGGCTGTTGCCGGCCGCCCTTAGCCTTTTCTCGATCGCCCTGCCCGCAAAAGCTGATACACTAACATCTTGGCACTTCGATCCCAGGGAAAACCAACTCAATTTAACCACAGATTCGGGAGTTCAGCCGGAAGTCAAACTAATCGCCAATCCCACCCGCTTAGTAATTGACTTACCGGGAATAGTCTTGGAGTATCCCGAAAGTCCTCAAAGCTACAACTCAGCTATTCAACAAATTAGAGTCGGGCAGTTTGACACCGGAACTACCAGGTTAGTAATAGAATTAACTCCCGGTTATAAGTTAGACCCGCAACAAGTCCGAGTCATTAGAGAATCTGCCACGCGCTGGTCGTTTCAGTTGCCAAATCCCGAGCAGATAGCGGGGAATGAGTCTTTTATCCCCACAGCTATTACCCGGATAGAACAAGCAGCAGGTCAAGTGACGCCCACTGTTTCGCCGGAAAATCAGAGAAATTATTCTACTGATTTGGTGATGTCAACCGCCTCGGAAATGACAGCCATCAAGCCTCAAATCGAAAGTGCGATCGAACAGTATAGATCCCTGAGCGCCGGAATGTTTTTTCTGGATTTAGATACAGGAAACTATTTGGATATTAAGGGCGATCGAGTATTTCCCGCCGCCAGTACCATCAAACTACCAATTCTGATTGCTTTTTATCAAGATGTAGACGCAGGCAAAGTTAGCCTAGACGAAACATTAGTTATGAAGTCCGACTTAGTAGCCAGCGGCTCTGGAACTATGCAAGACGAACCTGATGGAACTCGGTTTAGCATCAGAGAAACCGTAGATAAAATGATTACCATCAGCGACAATACAGCCACCAACATGATTATTGAACGTTTGGGGGGAATTGCTAAACTCAACGAGCGTTTTCGCAGTTGGGGATTAACTGATACCAGAATTCGCAATTGGCTCGGCGATTTTCAAGGAACAAATACCACAAGTTCTGTGGATATGGTAAAGCTGCTGGCGATGCTGTCTCGCGATAAATTAGTTTCTGAATCGAGTCGGGAACAAGCTTTAGAATTACTGCGGCACACAACAACTAGAACGCTTTTGCCTTCCGGTTTGGGCCCGGGAGCAGTTATTGCGGACAAAACCGGAGATATCGGCTTTGTGGTTGGCGATGCTGGAATTATTGATATGCCCAACGGCAAGCGTTATTTAGCCGCAATATTTGTCAAACGTCCTTACAATGACCCGATTGTGAGAGATTTTGTGGGTCGAATTTCGCGGATTGTTTACAATTATTTAGAGCAACCTGCGGCGAAAGTACCGGAGAATTTGCGTTGATTGGACAATTCGGCGAGTGAAATCGCTACTAAATAAACAAAGTCCGCCTTCGCGGACTTGAAGAGAAGATTTTTAATTACTAATGACTATTCTTTGCGCTCGATTGCTACAGTCAAATGAGCCGCAACTGCCCCTACTGTAGCAAGTAAAGCAGCAATGGGAAAGACTACAGATCCGGCAACGCCGCCCACCAATCCCGCCATCAACGGAATGTCTGCCAAAGTCCGCTCTTGCGAGTTTTTGATGACGAGGCGGCGGAGTTTTCCTTGCTGAATTAGTTCTTTGACTTTGCCAATTAAACTGTCGGCACTAATCTTAAATTCTTCCACTCTGACTTTTTCTTCTGTTGCAAATTCTGAGGCGAATAAAGGTGTTTCAACTGTTGGGTTTGCAGAATTTCCAGTCGCTGCTGTTTCGTCTTGGAGAATCGTTACTTGTTGTTCTAGTTGTGAGTTCATTTTGTGTAAGGGCGGGTGAAAACCAACCGTTTAATTTCTATATCCTTATCTTCGGCGATCGCACTTGGGAATGACAGGCAAGGAAACCCTACAACCTGCATTCGTACTTTCCACCCCCGCCTTTTTACTCAAAAGATTATTTTTGTGGCGTTATATCAGGGCGGGTTTATCTCTTCCGAAAGGTAGAGAAGATATTGTTGAAACAACCCGTCTCTAGATACAGGTAAGGTGCACACTGCTAGCCATGTCAACGTGGTTGCTGTGTTGAATTTTTTGTTGAAACTTTCGATCTCGATCAATTACCGACATTGCCGTATTCGTGCAGGTTCAACAGCCACAGCCATTAGTAGCAAAAAGTTTCAGCAGTTGGCAGGTATGTCACCGAGAGCATAAAGAGCTAATTGAGCGATCGAGCTATCGTTAGACTGCGACGCTCTCCCTGTCTAAACCCTGAAAACAATGCCGCTGAAATTCCCACCGACTTTTCCTAATAAGCAACTATCTTCTCCTACTTTGATGTTTCTTGATTGAGAACTTAGCAGTGGTTCCTCGCCACAGAATTATCAGAGGAATGGCAACAATAATCAAAACTGGTAAAGCTGAAAAAGATGCTGAGGCGATCGCTGAAATCAGAATCAGCAGAGCTAAACCACCAAAGATTATCCAGCCCGAAATAAGTACCCACCAAGGAATTCTTCCTCTTGCTAAACCTCTAAAAGCTCTTCCACGCAGATATATTTCACCCATAGGCTCATATCCAGATGGAATTCTTTCTTGATAAGGAGATTTTTGCTCTGCAGGGACTTCCACGACAATCCGATCGGTATCTAACTTGTCATCAGGAAGAAATTGCTTATATTCATCGTTTTCACTCATTGTTGCCACTCTTAAATTTTACAGAGGAAATAAGTGTTATTATTCTAGCAATAGAGGTTCCAATGCAATCAGCAGTGTTGGAATATCTTCATTTGAAGTTGTCCAGACTTCATCAAGGTCGATGTCATCATATCGATGAATCAAGTTGTCGCGCATTCTGGCAATGAGTGACCAAGGAATGTCCGAATGTTGCGATCGCAGTTCTGGAGAAAGGCGTTTCACCGCTTCACCGATAATCAGAAGTTGAAACACGATCGCAGACTGCGTTTTATCATCGGCCAGAAACGCTATTTTGTCCATGTTACCTTTATATTGCAGGACTTTTTGAGCAGCCCTGGCAATGTCTAGCAAGGAAGCGCGATCGCGGTTATTTGACATAAATAGTTTGAGCCGTAGAGAGAATTTCTTGACGGCGAATCCAGTTGGAACTGCGCTCGATCGCCCGTTTACTGATTAGATCGACTCGTCTACTTAGCAGTGCTTCGAGTTCTTCCTGCATTTGGGCGTGATCGAGTAGACCCCAGTTGGCTGTGGGGGCAAAAGCAACTAAGATATCGATGTCGCTGTCTGCATGAAAGTCGTCACGAAGGATCGAACCAAAAAGGGAGAGTTCGATGATTTGCCACTGTTGGCAAAATTTGTTGATTTGGTCAATTGGTAGGGCGAGATCGGTTTTCATTCAGCCTCCTTACTTATAGACTAAATACTTTGCTTGAGAATCTTCGTCAAGCAGCATTCGCAGGCTCAACTTGCACTCCTTTTACTTCCAATCGATAGCGTTCCTCGTCTGCTTCTAATTTTAAAATTTCTTGATGTTTCTGACAGTAATTAATGGCCTCATAGATAGCAGACAGGGGTAAATCCCAATTTTCGGCAGCTTGTTCGGGTGACATCCCATTGGCAGTCATGTCTCGCCAAATAGTCGATGCCAGTAATTTACGTCCCTTAATGTAAAGTTGTTTGCGCCAAGCATGAGGACGTGCAATTAAATATTGCCAATTCTCGATTTCTCGTGTATTTTGCAGGGATTCAACGATCGCACCTAGCAGGGCAAGGCGATCGCTGACCGAGAGTTGGCTGGCTTTTTCTTTAAGCTCTTGCAAGGACATATAAAAATACTCCAACAAAAGTTGGTATCTGAATTATAGTCCATTGGAAAGCACGGGCGGTCGAGTCAATAGAAATCCGACAGCGACAACTTTTGTGTAAGGTGTCGAGGGGCACATTTTCCGATAGAGCATACTCAATCGAGATACCTTTGAGCTATCGCTTTACTTCTGTGTATTATGGTTGTTTTACGGTAAGAAATCGCACAATCGCTACTCGGATGGTGGAGGTACGATCTCGATACCGTACTTGGGAGCAGTAGTAAGAATTTTGTCAAGGTCTTCAGGGCTCAAGGATGCTCCAACGGTAATCTCACCATTCACGGCCTTTCCAACTTCGGCAATAAATTTCTCAAAGCCAGCAGGAGTGACCCAAACCAGGAGTTTAGCGGGTGTAGCGGTGGTATTCGTCAATCGGTGAAGCTGACCTTTCGGTGAATGAAGGAAGGTTCCAGCCGTCGCAACGAAAGTACGATCGTCAAGCTGGAATTCAATCTCTCCGTCTTGAACATAAAATGATTCATTTTCTCGGTTGTGCCGATGGGTCGGCGTACCGCCACCAGGTGCAACAATTACCTCACAAAGCGCATAGGCTTCCCCTGTCTCTTCACCCACTGCTTTGAAGGTATAGAGGTCTTGACCAAAGTAGTAAGAACGACCTTGACTAGGTTCAACAAAAAGTCCGTTTTGATGAATTGTCATTTGTTAATTCCTCAAGCGAAGTGTTAGCTGGCTGGCGATGGCTTTTTGTGGAACATTCTTCACGAAGTCAGAATCTTCTCAATACGCCGATCGGGTATCAGCCACATGATTGCAACTAAAACATACAGCATGAAAGCCAACCATGAGTTGACAAAGGAAAGCAGGATTGCTACGGTATAAATCACCACTGATACTTTACCCTTCAAGTCTCGCCCAAGTGCAATTGCCAGAGTGGAATCTTTACCGTGGTGAGAAATAAGAGCACGAGTAAGAATGAAGTAAGCGATCGCAGCAAACCACAGCACTGTGCCATAAAGCGCAACTGGCCAGGCGGCAAAGTGGTTCTCGCCTGTCCAGCCAGTGACAAAGGGAATGAGTGACAACCAGAACAGCAGATGTAGATTAGCCCACAACACATTACCATTGACCTGCCGAGTCGCCTGTAACAAGTGATGGTGGTTGTTCCAGTAGATACCAAGATAAATAAAACTGAGTACATAGCTCAGAAATACTGGAACTAGCGGACGCAGCGCAGCTAAATCAGCTTCATGGGGCACTTTCAATTCCAGCACCATAATGGTGATGAGAATGGCGATTACACCATCGCTGAATGCTTCTAACCTGCCTTTACCCATTTTGGTACATCCTCCTTTTCTGCTGGCGCGCCCGATCGCTTCTCATTCCAAAAATAACTTAGCATAAGGTCGGTTGCAGTGATGTGTTATACCGATGGGCGATCCCTGGCACTTACCAACCCAGCTAACAATTTTGCTTGCCTAATCTCGGCTGAAAACAGATAACCTTAACAGACTTTTCGCCGATCTGTTTAAGCAGTCGATCGGCACGACTTCTTATAAATACCCGATCGCGCAACGGGTAAAACGGGAGAAGCAGTTGTTGAAATAAAAAGAGCGATCGATTAAGGAAGCGCGTAATATTGTATAATAGCAGGTAATAATGAGACTTATATTGTGCATTTTTACATAAATTTCTCGTTAATAATTCCATTAATTCAGAACCACAAACTGATTATTGAGTTCATATTCGGCTGTTTCTAAATTATCAATTGCCTTCACAATCGCCTGATAACTCATATTCTTAGAAGCTTCAGAATCTTGATAAACTGCCAAAATTCCTGAATGTTCTGGGTTCGCTTGATGCAATTGCTGAAAGTCATCACAATTGCGTGTAAGCAGCACTCTCTCATTTTCTCTGGCAGTGTCTAGCACGACTGAATCTGGATGATTCATTAAATCCAATGTATTGACTGTGGCTACATCGTGACCGGCTGCCTGAAGAAGATTGACTAAATACTTTGCTTGAGAATCTTCGTCAAGCAGCATTCGTAGGCTCAACTTGGACTCCTTTTACTTCCAATCGATAGCGTTCCTCGTCTGCTTCTAATTTTATAATTTCTTGATGATTCTGACAGTAATGAATCGCCTCATAGATAGCAGACAGGGGTAAATCCCAATTTTCGGCAGCTTGTTCGGGTGACATCCCATTGGCAGTCATGTCTCGCCAAATAGTCGATGCCAGTAATTTACGTCCCTTAATGTAAAGTTGTTTGCGCCAAGCATTAGGACGTGCAATTAAATATTGCCAATTCTCGATTTCTCGTGTACTTTGCAGGGATTCAACGATCGCACCTAGCAGGGCAAGGCGATCGCTGACTGATAGTTGGCTGGCTTTTTCTTTAAGCTCTTGCAAGGACATAAAAAAATACTCCAACAAAGGTTGGTATTTGAATTATAGTAGATTGCAATCTAAAATTCAAATTGCTGTAACATTGAAACTAGAGTTTATGCCCATACATATGACACAGCCGATTTACTTTGTGAAAGGAGAAAGTTTTGATCGAGAAGAAGGAGATTCTGTGGAGTTTAAGGAGATAACTTCAAAGAGGCCAGTCAATACGATTGTGAACCATGCTGAAGAGTATGTGCTGGGATTCCTGAATGCCCAAATAGAGGGAGATATCTATTTGGGTCTAGATGACTGCGGGATCATTCAGGGGGTTATTCTTAATCGAAACGAAAGAGACGAGATTGGTAGAAATATTCCTAATAAATTAAGAATGACAGATCCTCCTATTTCTCATCATGATTATAGAGTGACTGTTCATGAGATTTTCAATTCTGAGCGGGAGCGTCTAGAAGACTTGTATGTGGTGCAAATACACGTTATCAAGACAAAAGATAAACATCTCTATAGAACTTCAGGGGGAAGCGTGTACCTGAAGAAAGGGTCAAGTTGTATGAAACTTACTAGTGAAGAAATTGCCAAAGAATACGAGAGACGCACACAGGTACATTTGCGGAAAGAAGCCGACGAACTCGATAAAAAACTAGAAAAAGAACCTCATAATCGCAGCATTTTAGAGAGGAGAGCCAAAGTTGCAAAATATATGGGTGATGTTGATACTATGGAGCGAGTTTACCTGAAATTGCTTGAACTAGATCCTAAAAGCTCAGCATTCAGGCTAAATTATGCAATGGATCGTAAGAGCATAGGTGATTTAGAAGGCGCATTATCTATCCTAAATGAAGCCATTAAATCAAATATAAACGATTTTTCTATTTTAAACAACAAAGGATTAATGCTTCAGGATCTAGACAGATGGGATGAAGCTCTTTTATTTTATCAAAATTTGCTTAAAAGGCAGCCGAATGATTATACGATTCTTACTAAGATTGGCGTTGCATTCAGGCATGAAGGAAAATATAGTCAATCTCTTTATTTTCTGAATATGGCACTTAAAATATCCCCCAATTATAGACTGGCAAAATATGAAAAGAAAAAAACATATCAGGAAATTTATAAAAAAGGTAATACGAATTAAGAATATTTAGAAAGTACCATAAGATTTTTAATAAGATTGAAGGATTCTCCAAATCGTGGTATAATTAGTGTCGTACCTACTTAATGGGTATTTATTTCCGTGAGCGATACTGCTACGGAGGACTCTCAACTTAGCCTTACGCTCCTGGTACTGAACAGTGTCAGTGTGCGCTGCGTATGCAAAAAGCGTGAATGCTCAGAAAGTAGGTACTTCATTTTAAGAGTCTGAGCCGATAGTTATGAAAAATAAGACTGATCTCGATCCATTTTTATACGAGAGTTGCGAAGAACTTTCCCAAAAGTTCAAAGAGCTTAAATCACCTTATGATGTTGCTCAACTCTTGCAAGTTCCCTATGAATATCTTATCTACTATATTTACCGAACTCCTCACGATTATCGGTACACAAAATTTCAGGTTCCCAAGAAATATAGAGGTTATAGAACTATTCATTCCCCTAATGGTTCGTTAGGAATAGTTCAAAGAAAGCTCAGCCAAGTTTTATATGCTGTCTATCGACCAAGACCTTCTGTTCACGGATTTGCGACTTCGCGTAGCATTATTACTAACGCTAAAGCTCACGTCGGAAAAAAGTTCATTCTCAACCTGGATATTAAGGATTTCTTTGGCTCTATTAACTTTGGTCGAGTTAGGGGGTTGTTCATGGGACAACCGTATGAACTAGACGAGAAAGTCGCGACTATATTAGCTCAGATATGCTGTTTCGATAATCAACTACCACAAGGAGCACCAACTTCACCAATAGTCTCAAATCTTATTTGTGCAAAAATGGATAGCGAATTACAAAAATTTTCCCGAGAGCAGGGATTATTTCATACACGATATGCAGATGACATTACTTTATCTAGCAATAGGAATGAACTACCAGTCTCATTAGTTTCTTCTTATAAAAAAGGTTCTTCTAAGGTTGTTTTAGGAGATGAATTGCGCTCGCTCATAGAGAGAAATGGGTTTATAATTAACGAGGCAAAAGTGAGGCTATCTTACAACAAAACACAAAGGCAGGAAGTTACAGGTCTAATTGTCAATCAAACTGTTAATGTAAGTCGTAAATACGTCCGTAATATTGACGGTGCTCTTCATGCCTGGGAAAAGTATGGACTACAGGCAGCTACAGAGACTTATGAATTAAAATATGCGAAGAAAGTGACCTTGCCCGAGAAGGAGCTAGCGCGTTTCGTAGACTCTCTACGTGGGAAAATCGAGTTTGTAGGTAGTGTTAGAGGCAAAGATGACTACCTTTATCAGAAGCTTCTCAGTAAGTTCAACGATATCAGAAAAAAAGAAGCTGATAATCAAAAAGTTACAGAGACTGAAGATCCACGATAACTTCTCAAATACGACCCAACAATTGAAATTGCGTGCGGTGTATCTGCCCTTAACGCTGGATGACAAGTATCCTCATGCCGATCGCGAGCTACACAAATCGATCGGCAATTGCTATTCTGTAACAGAATAAAGTTTGTTTAGGGATTCTCTAAATAATCGGGTTTGTGCCGGATCTAAATAATCGGGTTTGTGCCGGAGTGGGAAAGTCAGCGCTAAACTAAGTTAGGTAAATGACTTTCTATACAGATGACTATTTTTACTCTGCGATCGATCAAAAAAGACTTCGGCATCAAGGAACTCTTGACAGATGCCAGTTTCAGCCTCGATGAAGGCGATAAAGTCGGACTCATCGGCACCAACGGTTCCGGCAAATCAACCCTGCTGAAAATGATTGCAGGCTTGGAGTCGATCGACTCTGGCGATCGCTGGGTCAATCCAGGATCTAAAATTGTCTATCTCCCCCAACAGCCGGATTTAGACGAAAATCACACTGTCTTAGAGCAAGTATTTGCCGACAGTGGCGAACAAATGGCTTTAGTGCGGGAATACGAGGAAATTTCCGCTCAACTCTCCCACGGCAAAGGCGATACAGACAAGTTGATGGCGCGTCTGTCTGCAGTGTCTGAACGGATTGATGAGGTGGATGCGTGGGATTTGGAAACCAAGGCGAAATTGATTTTGACCAAGTTGGGGATTGAGGATTTTGATGCGAAAATTGGCGACTTGTCCGGCGGCTACCGCAAGCGAATTGCCTTAGCAACGGCTTTGTTGTCCGAGCCCGATGTGTTGCTGATGGATGAACCGACAAACCACTTGGATGCGCTGTCTGTGGAGTGGTTGCAGAACTATTTGAACGGCTATCGCGGTGCTTTGCTGCTGATTACGCACGATCGCTATTTTCTCGATCGCGTTACCAATCGCATCCTGGAGATCGATCGCGGCGACCTTTACAATTATGCTGGCAATTACGCTTATTACTTGGAGAAAAAAGCCTTAGCTGAAGAATCCGCCGCCAGCAGTGTTCGCAAACACGCGGGTGTATTGCGGCGCGAATTGGAATGGCTCAAACGCGGGCCGAAAGCGCGGAGTACCAAGCAAAAAGCTCGGATAGATCGCATTAAAGATATGCGAGCCCAGGAGTTCAAAACAGCCAACGGCAAAGTCGAGATTGCGACAGCGGGCCGCCGGATTGGTAAGAAAGTGATTGAGTTATTGAATATCTGTAAAGCTTACGGCGATCGCACTTTAATTAAAGATTTTACATACAATTTCACACCCGAAGACCGGATTGGAATTATTGGCAGCAACGGTGCGGGAAAATCGACGCTGATGGATATCATTACCGGACGCATTCAGCCGGATTCGGGTACTGTCGAAATTGGCACAACCATTCATATCGGTTATTTTGACCAGCATTCAGAGGATTTGACCCCGAACGAAGACCAGCGAGTTATTGAATACTTGAAAAGTGTGGCGGAATTGGTGCAAACGGCGGATGGGGAAATCATTACCGCTTCTCAAATGTTGGAAAAGTTTCTGTTTCCACCGAACCAACAGTATGCACCGATTAACAAACTTTCGGGCGGGGAGAAGCGCCGATTATTTCTGTTGAAGGTGCTGATGAGCGCGCCGAACGTGCTGATTTTGGACGAACCGACAAACGACCTGGACGTGCAGACTTTGGCGGTTTTGGAGGATTATCTCGAAGATTTTAACGGCTGCGTGATTGTGGTGTCCCACGATCGCTATTTTCTCGATCGCACTATCGACATGGTTTTCGCCTTGGAACCGGGCGGCAATTTGCGCTTGTATCCCGGCAATTATTCGGTGTATTTAGACTACAAAAAAGCGGAAGAAGCTAAGGAAATCCAAGGGCAAAAACAAAAAGAAAAAATTACACGCTCCGCTGAATCTAACAACTCAAAATCCCCCAATTCCGCTCAAAAATCTACCAAAATTTCCTTCAATGAAAAGCGGGAATACGAACAATTAGAAAGTCAAATTCCGAAGATGGAAGCTGAAAAAGAAGAGATTGAGAAGATTTTGTCTAACAATGCTCCTAGCGGGTTTGCAGAGATGAAGAAGTTATCGGATCGTTTGGCTCAGTTGACGCAGGAGATCGATCGGGCGACTGAGCGCTGGTTGGAATTGGCGGAACGGGTGGGTTAATTTGGGTGGTCCGAGCGTTGTCTTTAGCTCCTGCTCACAATGACAGGAGCTAGAGGAATTATGAGTTAAAAAATCTCATGCTGAAACAAATATATATTGACAAAATTCAATATTTTTTTCTTTTTTGTACCACAAATAGTGTTGTAAAAAAAATCTTAGGAATAGTGCTTATTTAGCCGACAATTTGGCAACCTTTGACAATTTATTACTTAAGTGTGATGAAGCTATGTAGTATTAAAGTTATAAAATCGGTTGCTTGTTATTACTGTCAAGCAAACTGACCAACAAACTTAAGACGAGTAAAAGTCTAAAATCCTTGTTAAAGCTGCAAGGCGATCGGAAACAGCACCAAAAAAACCGCTTTTTTTGCGAGCCTCAAGTAAAGCTGTATGTCAAAAACTGTGAAGACCCGGAGGGTGGGGTTGACACAAGCAGTAGAATATGCACTAAAAGCCAGCTTAAGCAAATAAGACTGGCAGCAGCAAACAGGGACTAAAAAGCCCAAAACAGGTAAAAAAAAAGTCGATCGGGCAAAGTAAGTTGGCCGAGGACTAAAAATATGGTGATGAGTGAGATACAATTGACCTGTTCTGAGCCAAGAATTGGTCAACATCACAAGTATCCTGTAGAAGTCAAAAGTTAACAGTCTCAGGGTTGTCGAGCAGCGCGAATCAGAGAAAACTATGCCTCAAAAAGTAATCGCCAAACAGATGTCTTTGGAATCAGCGTCCGATCCGATCGCCGTGAGGGCGACGGTGGAAACAGTGCCAGCCGAAGCAGTGGCAGTAGAGTCCTACGCCGATCAGTTGATGGACGAACTGTTTGAAGGAGTCGATCGAGCATTCGACGGTAGCGGCGGACTGCCATCGGAACCAGTGCAGCCTGAATTCGTGGCGCTCAAGTCGATCTCGGTACCTCAAATAGTTTTGTCGCAGTTGGCACCCCCCCAGCCGCAGCGGGACGAAAAAGACGTAGAAGCGATCGCCCGCCAAGTCGCCCTAGAAACAGCGAAAAAACAGCAGTCCAAGCAATCATTCGACAGAATCCTGCTCGGAGCAGCATGTGGGTCGCTGCTGCTAGTCATGGGGTTATGGCTGGCAAGCCGGTCGGGACTGGTGCGCTTGCCCGCCGCCTCCGCACCAGAGAGGCCCGCAGCAAGTGGCAAAACAGCACCAGACACCCCGTTTGTCGAATACGTGCAGCGTTCGCTAGAAGCGATAGAACAAAAAAAAGCACCCCGGGCTAACCCCCAACTTGCAGGAGTTCCCGGAGCCCCCATCCCAGGGACGCTGCCGAGCATTCCAATTTCCGGCGCGCCGCCGGCAACCGCAGGTCTTTCGACAGCAGTCAACCGCATTGCTAATGCCCTCGAACAAGCTGCCTCGCAGCCGGGAGCACCAGCACCCCAAGTTGTAGTCATCCCTCCCCCCGCTCAGGTGACTGTGGCTCCGGCTGCTCCGGTAGCTGCTGCTCCGGCTGCTCCTCAAACCGCTGCCGTTTCCCCCTCGCCGGCTGCTCCCGCCTCCGGTCGTGCGATCGCCGCTGCGGGAACTCGAGATCCCCTGGCCGCTTCCTCTTCCCCCTCGGAGTCTCCCCAGCCAAAGATTTTGGCTCGCGAAACCGAACCGGCACCCGCGCCCCCAGCCCAGCAATCCGCACCCGCGCCCGAGCAATCGGCACCGGCCGTCAGCAGCGCCCCGACTTCCGCCCACACGCTGGTAGGGATTTTGGAGTTGGGCGATCGATCGGCTGCTTTGTTTGAAGTAGACGGCGTAGCCCGCAGAATTTATGTCGGCGAAAGCATTGGCGCTAGCGGTTGGACGCTGGCAGAAATCAAAAATCAAGAAGCCGTTATCCGCAAGGGAGGAGATGTGCGATCGGTTTTTGTCGGCCAAAAGTTCTAATCAGTTATCAGTCATTAGTCATCAGTCATTAGTTATTAGTTAGGTCATCGGTAATCAGTAATGGGCAGCGATCGGGCTGTATAATATCACGAGCAGTGAAAAAAGTTATAATATAGGAACCTCCAATACGTTCTTAATTGCTGAAATCATTGCTCTTATTACTTCTTGCTTCTATCCGTTAAATCGGTTCCCAATTCGTTGCCGAACTTTCTTCTGCTATAACTAACAACTCAGGATCAATAATCGATCTCTCGTGACTAATAACAAATGACTAATAACTAATGACCAATGACTAATCACCCAGGACTAATGACTGAGGAATTATAAAAAATGGGCTTATTTGATGATTTCAGCCGCTTTCTAGAAACCAAACTAGAAGAATTTTTGCGTAGCAATCCCCATCTGGAATTGCAGGCAATAGAAGAACAACTGAAGGAACAAGAAGAAGACACTCTGCGACTGATTCTCGATATCCAAAAACAAGAGAAAAAACTGCAAGCCGAAATTCTCTCCGCCGCTCAAGAAATTCAGCGCTGGAACGATCGCATCAACAAAGCTAAAGCTGCTCAAAGGCTCGATTTAGCTCAAGCCGCCCAAGAGCGGCAAGCCGCTTTGCTGCGTCAGGGAAATCAGCGCTGGGGTCAAATGCAAGGCTGCAAAGAACGGATTGAAAAAGCCAAAGAACTGTACCGCCAAATTCAAGTACGGCGAAAAGAAGTCCGAGCAAAAGCTGCAGAAGCTGCAACTCGAACTACTACTAAAACAGAGCAGAGTTGGGATACAAAGGGTTGGAATCAGAGTTCTAATTATAGTAGTTTTACGGCTGCCGACCCTTTAGAAGAAAAGTTTCAGCGCTGGGAAGCTGACGAAGAACTCGATCGAATGAAGCGGAATATAGGCCGATAGTTACGAAAGCATTCCAATCCTTTAGGGACGGGTTCACCCGAAACTCTGATTCCCAATGCAAATATTCGTCAACCCTCCAGAGTCTCAGGTATTGCGATCGCTCCCTCAGACTTGATATAATTACCATCCTAAAATTCTAGGACCAATTAATCAATCATCCCTACAATATTCTCACCTACTTAATTAGCGTTGCATATTTATGGTATAAACAAAACCTCTAATCAAGTAAAAAAATTATGATTTGTCCCGGCTGTCAATCCACCAATCTGACGGGGTGACAACCCCGTCAGGTGAAAAAGACGAATTCTGAATCAAAAAACTGTTTTTTAATTTAAATCGCTGCAGTTATTCATAACGGTTGCTCTGCTTGAGAAGGTGGCTCTTCAGGCAGCGGAATAAACTCTGTCTCTTGGGGAACCTGACCAAACCGTCCCTCTCTCCAATCGAGTTTAGCTTGCTCAATGCGCGAGTGCCGACTCGAAACAAAATTCCACCACTTATGCCGCTCACCAACAGGTTCACCGCCAATCACAATACAGCGAGCCTTGCCTGAAGCAGAAATGTTTACTTCAGCGCCTGAATTTAGAACTGCCAACCGATGTTGTTCCAGAGGCTCTCCATCAATAACAAGCCCATCTGTTACGCTGTAAACCGCCTGTTCGCTGTAATGGCCCGGTAAGGTAAATTGCTTGCCAGCAGTCAGTTGCACGTCCAGATAAATCATGGGTGAAAATATTTGAACTGGGGAAGTACGACCATAGGCTTCACCGGCAATTAGAGTGAACGAAACTCCTGCATCCTCCCAAACAGGCAGTTCAGTTGCCGGATGATGCCGAAACCAGGGGTCGGTTTCTTCGTATTCATCGGGAAGTGCTATCCAGGTTTGGATGCCATGCAGGATGGCTTCTTTGCTGCGCTCGTCGTCAGGCGTGCGTTCAGAGTGGACAATGCCTCGCCCTGCCGTCATCCAGTTCACCGCACCAGGACGGATTTCTTGAACGCTGCCGACACTATCACGATGCAGCAAAACACCTTCAAACAGGTAGGTGACGGTTGCTAAGTTGATGTGCGGGTGCGGTCTGACATCCACGCCCCGGCCGGGTGGAAACACCGCAGGGCCCAGATGGTCAAAAAAGATGAACGGGCCTACCAGTGCTAGAACGTCTGAGGGAAGCAAGCGGCGGGCTTGGAATCCACCCAAATCTTGAATGTGTGGCTCAATGAGATGCTGGATGGTATCCGTCATAATGTTTATGAAGTTGCGAACGCTAATTGTCTATGTCAAAAGTGCATTATACAAAAAGCTATCCTTGTAGAGGGCGATCGCAATATCAGTGACTGGTCTAAACTTTCCCAATCGAAAGCTGTTGTAGAGTGTCGAGTTCTCAACGAGCTTTCTGCTTACGAAACGATGGAGAGTTCATCACTGACTTGAATCCGACCTTTGACCAGGGAGCGAATCAGACGATCGAGTGAGCCACGTTCTTCTTCACTGATTGACTCATCAAGGATGGCAGCCATCATGCCGTAGCGGTCAGCTTTGGTAACGCGGTGAGTATCGGTGACAGTGGCAATTAATTCGTTGATAGCGCCGGGCAGAAGATTAACTTGAAACATGGGATTGTTTTGAACTCGACACCTTAATCATCTCGTGGTTTCTCCTAAGAGCAAGTGATAGTGCTGGTTTTTTTCCGTGATAATACTGAAAATATTCGGTGAACCAAGTCCGTATTACAAGTGATGGAAGTCACAACATTGAAACCAATGCAGCGGTCGCTGGAACAATTACAACCCACCTTCCGCCCTTTGAGTGTGAGAGTTATATCAAATCTGCCCTTCATCGGAATTATCCATCTCTCTTCCCTTCCTCTGTATCCTCTGCGTTCTCTGTGGTTTAAACATTCCAATCTAACCGGAATTGATATCAAAAGGCCCGACGTGGGGTATAAGACACCAGAAAAATGATAATTGGGCACACTAAGTACCCAAGAGCAGGTATTAGGTCTCTTGACGACAGGAAATCAGCTTTTCCGGGTTAACGTTTCTCTGCTTCGCCAATGAGGGTAAAAGCGGCCCAATCTACAGGATTAGGATGTTTGACCAATGTCACCAGCATGGCCTTCCGCAGCGCTTGGGCAATATCAGGCGTTAGCTGCATCTGTCGATAAAATTCCGCCATCAACTCGGCTGTTGATTCGTCGGTTACTGACCACAGAGAAACTACAACACTGGGAACACCTGCTGCAATAAACGAGCGCGATAAACCAATGATGCCGTCACCTGTAATACGACCGCGACCCGTATTGCAAGCACTCAAAACGACGAGTTCGGCATTCAACCTCAAATTGAAAATTTCGCTAGCAGTGAGTAAACCACTGTCATCCTTGCTTGGGGCAAGTGCGATGACTCCAGGTACCCCCAATCCCTCCACGTCATCCAGGATGCCGTGAGTTGCTAAATGCACGATGCGCGATCGCTCTATTTGCTGTAAAACTGCTACTTTTGTCGCTTTGTCGCCTGTAAGCGGTTCAGCATTCAAAAGCTGAGCAATCGCGATCGCTTCGGCTTCAGCGTGTGGGAGTGATGACAGTTGTTGAGGAGGTTGGTTCGTCGTAAAGGCAACACTTGGCATGGTAGGATTCCCAACCACTAGCGCACCTTTTCCTGAAGCAAGCTGTTGCTGTTTCTTTGTTAAAGACAGCACTTGAATTGAAGGTGCTGTTAAAATAGTATGTCTTTCTATCAAGTAGTTTCCCGAAGTATCTTGCAGCGCGGCAAAGGGAACTAAGAACAAAGATTCATGAGGAATAAAGGTAATTCGCGACGCTGGATCTTGAGGTAGAAGGTCAGCAATTGGTTCGATAAGTAGTTGATAAAGCTCTTGCAATGACGGATCTAAAAATCGTTGGTCGACAAGAGGCTTGGTTGGGGTGGGATTTGTAGCTGGTTGGGATCGCTGCTTGTTTCGCAGGCAACTGGGAATGAAGCAACGACCTTGAGTAATCAAGGCTTTTAATGAAGTTTTTTCTTCAGCCAAACGTTTCAAACTGATGCGACGAAATTCAATTTTTCCGGTCGGCTGCGTTACCCAGATATAAAGTTCTGAATCTTGCAGCTTTCTTTGACCATCAGCTTCTATAACTTCTTTGATAAGCGAGTAAGAAACTAAAGTGGAATTGTGTTCTTTAGCAATTTGCTGTATTTCTGGAATGTCGATCGGTTTTATTTGAGTTTCTGATGACTTTAAGGTAGCGTGTGCTGACTGGGCAGAAAAACGGTGGGTCAATAATCTAACAAAAGCTTGCGCCCGTCCACGCTCTGCTATTTCTAGCGCTTCCTTATGCTGATTTTGATTGGCAAGCACTTCTTGTAACGTACTGTAACTTGTTTCTTGGGTCTCAAAAATTGAAATTAAATTGAGGTCGTTATTGTTTAAATTTGACCGCAGAGATTCCCAAATTTCAATAGCTAAAAAGAAAGCTTTGATAGCTTCTGCAGGTTGCTTTGCTTTGTAGAAAGCGTCACCTAAATTGCTGAGTGCGCGGCCTTCGGCGTGGCGATCGCTCAGTTCTCTGGCAATGGCTAAACTCTTTTGGTAAGATTCAATCGCTTGACTATAATTTTTTACCGCATAGTAAGCAATTCCTAAATTTTCTAAAGCGCGACCTTGAACGAAACGATCGCGCAGTTCTAAGGCCATCGCTAAACTTTGTTTCTGCTCATCAATTGCTTGGGCATAATTAGTCAGGGAATAGTGTACTAATCCTAAATTACTCAAAGCAAGGGCTTCGCCTCGGCGATCGCGCTGCTGTTTAGCGATCGCTAAACTTTGCTCTTGATATTCAACTGCCTTGTGATACTCTTTTTGGGCATAGTAAACTAATCCCAAATTTCTCAGAACACTCGCCTCTAAATCAGCCGATTTTAGGGAATACGCTACTTCCAAACTTTGCTCGTAGTATTCGATTGCTTTTTTATAATTGCCAATCGCGCCGTAAGCAGCTCCCAAACCAATAAAAGCTTGTCCCTTTCCCAATAAATCGGCTCTGGATTCAGCTTGTGCTAAGCGCTGCTGGTGATAAGAAATTGCTTTTTCATAATCTCCGATCGCGTAGTAAGTCGCGCCTAGATTGTTGAGCGCATAGCCTTCCCTAGCGCGATCGCGGGAGAGTCTCGCCAGCTCTAAATTCTGCTGGTAGCAGGCGATCGCTTTGCTGTAGTCTTTCGGCGCAGTTTGGAGGGGTACTCCTGCCTGCTGCTCCAATAATTGTTCCTCAGTTAAGCACTGAATGGCACTCGGTGTCAGGCTTACTAAGCCATTGTTTAGAGGTGCGAGTTGAGGGAACTGAATGCCAGATGGTGCTGGTGATTCTGGTGGCAGCGGGGAAGGTATGAACACTCGTGGTTCTGGTGGCAGCGGGGAAGGTATGAACACTCGTGGTTCTGGTGGCAGCGGTGCTGGTTCTAGTGGCAGCGGGGGAGGTATGAGCGGTGGTGGTTCTGGTGGCAGCGATGGTTGTGTTGCTGGCAGCGGGGGAGGTATGAGCCGTGGTGGTTCTGGTGGCAGCGGGACAGGTGATGGTGCTGGCACCGGGGAAGGTATGACCGCTGGTGGTTCGGGTGGCAGCGCAGGAGCCACCTCCACCGAAGGATTTGGTGGATTGCTAAGGAAGCTGATCTCACCTGCCTTGATTCCGCTAGTGTTGATGTTACCCGTACTGATTTTGCCTTCTGAATAAAGGGTGACGCTGCCTCCGTTTCCAATGAAGCTAGAGGTTGTAATTTCACCGGTGACGATCGCGTTTGTCCCATATAGGAAAATTGACCCACCGTTACCGGCTATCGAGGAAGCGTTCAAGGTGCTGGCGTTCGTATTGATGCTTCCCTCCGTGCTGTAGAGGGTAATATTGCCGGCATTGCCCGTTAAAGTTGAAGTATTCAGGTTTTCCGCCGTGATGTCCCCGGACGCTACCAGCGCTAGTTCTCCGCCATTTGAAGTAATGGATGCTGCTTGAATGCTGTTTGCAGCGCCTAAAAAAACTGAACCTGCGATCGCGATATTGCCAACTTGAATGCTGGCAGGTGAAGAACTGGCGGGTGCTAGAGTGCTCTTTCCAGTGAGGGGAGTGGGTAGGTTGCCAGCCGTTAAAACCAACTGCGGTCGATCGCTGGATGCGGAACTGATAGCGAGATCGCCGGCTGCGATCGCGCCTTCGGCTTGCACTCCCAGAGAAGCGCCTGCGTAATTACCAAAAGAGACGTTTCCGCCTGAGACGATGGTAGAACCGCCTGAACTTGCCAAGTTGCCGGGGCTACCTTGCAGTGTGGCAATTGAGAAATCGCTGCCAGCTCTAAAGAGGGCATCACCTGATACAGTACCGTTACTGGTAAGTGTGATGCGGCCGCCAGCGCTCAGTAAGCTTTGGGAGTGATTGCGAGCCTGGATGTTTATTTCGCGATCGCCCTGCACAGTTAGGTTTCCACCTGCACCTGCAACAAAATAATTAGCCGCGCTGTCGCGGATGCGGACATTTTCCCCCGCTTGCAATTTCAAGTCACCGGCGGTCTGTAATTGCCTGTTTACTAGGGTCAGGTTGCGCGCCGCTGACACTGTAGCCGTTTGAGCAGACACTGCTAAATTTTGGTTCGCACCTGTTGCCTGAGTGTCGGCAATTGCCACATCGCCCGCTTCTACTTGCAAGTCTGAATTCGTTAGCTGTACGCTTCCGTCGCTGTTAACTGTAACGCCTGTAGCGTTGCTGCTACCTCCTGTCAGCAGTTGGGACAGGGTGAGGGGACTCAATGGCACAGAAGCAGAATCTAGATTAGAAGAGGGGGAAATTTCTAAACTCAGCAGATGGCCTGCTTGAGAAATGCGGACTAAGTTTTCTCCGGGCACCGATGCGATCGCAATTTGCCCGGACGGTGCTGACAAAGTACCTGGACTGAAAACTGTTCCGCCTATTAAAGCTAGCGTTTGCCCGTTAGGTACGCGCAGTTGACCGAAATTTGCGATCGCCCCTGGCTGAGCTGTACCAAAATTTAAAGTGCTTGGCGTTCCTATCAGCATAGCGTATTCATTAACGCCAACTGCCTGAAACCAATTGTTGCCAAATCCGATTCCGGTTGCTGTCGTTGCCAAGAATGAACCAGGCACGTTTAGTTGAGCGTTGGAACCAAAAACAATCCCCGCCGGATTCATCAAAAATAAGTTAGAATTACCGCCTATTACTTGAATTAAACCGTTAATATAAGAAGCATCGCCACCCACAACTCGCCCTAAAATATTGCGGATATTCGGATCGGAAATAAAATTAACAATTTGACCGTCTTTGAGTCCAAACTGCTGAAAGCTATGAAAGAGATTAGTGCCGTCTTTTGAGAGCTGCCCCCCGTTGATGTTAAATTGATTGCCGGAGGCATTAACAGCAGTTCCTGTGCCATCGGGAGACGGAGTAATTGGCTGTCCTGTAGCAGCAGGTGAGAATAGTAAAAGACCTAAAGATATTACCCAAGTATAAGTCAAAAGTAGCTGTTGATATCCTTGAGTTATTCTTGTTATAATCATTAGACCTCTCCCTAAAAGAAATTGTTTGCTGAGCGCGCTTAAATTATAATAAAACTTTTTCCTCAAAAACATGAGTCGAGTTTAAGCTAAGCACGTTAAAAAGTGCGCTCATAGTTCAAGTGGCGAACGTTTATAGAACCCATTTGAGATATAAGCGGCTGCAAGCCTTATCACCCTCAGCCTAATAAAAATAGTCGGGAGAGTTTTTAGTTCCTAGTGTGAAACCCGTAATTTTTCCTTGGTAGTTCGATTGCGGAATCGCCTTGAAAGCCATATTATACGGTTGGTTATCAAACACTGTCCGAAGTCTTGTAATAAAACAAAGATTAACCTTGGCACTTGCATCAACTAGAGTTTTCTAAACTGGACTTCCCCCGTACAAATGTAATAAAATATCTAAAACATCTACCACTTATAGGTTTCAATTGTTTAGTGAAAAAACTGTACCCAAGTTAAAGCAATAGCCGTTTTGGCGATCGCGCAGAACGCAATAAATTCAATATAATTGGCGTAAGCTTGCAGGCGTGAATAACCTACATGGCTACAGAAATTTTACTCAACAATGGAAACTTTTGCAATGATAGGCTTTTGAGCCTATGTAAGTATATTTGCAGGGGGAAGTCCAGTCTAAAAATTACTGACGAGGATTTTGCAAGTCTCTATCCAAGCATTTGCCGGTTCTCTTCCGCTACTTTGCCACAACCGGAAAAAACAAGGATTCGAGTACGATCCACTCTTCGTCTGTGAGGCTGGTAGAGTAGGGCATAACTGCTGGATACGAATTTTGCAGTCACTTTACTTCAAGTACAAAATGTCAAATGGGTTCTATAAAAGCGATCGCCCTTCCCACTCCCCCATCCCCTAAAGCCGGTGAAGCGTCGCTATCCCAGAGGGAATCGCTCTTTTATCCAAAATCAAAATAAGTAGACAGACAAAAAAATTAGTCCGCCTACTTAATCGCTAACTACAAATCACTCCCACTCGATCGTTCCCGGTGGCTTAGAAGTAATATCGTAAACCACCCGGTTCACTCCCTTAACCTCATTCACAATCCGGTTCGAGATCAGTTCCAACAAATCGTAAGGAACCCGCGCCCAGTCAGCCGTCATCCCGTCTTCACTCTTAATAAATCGCAAGACGATGGGGTAAGCATAAGTGCGCTGATCGCCCATCACCCCTACACTGCGAATCGGCAGCAAAACTGCAAAAGCTTGCCAAAGTTCACCGTACAATCCGTGCCGGTTAATTTCTTGGCGAACAATGAAGTCAGCATCCCGCAAAATATTTAGTCTTTCTGCGGTAACTTCTCCTATGATCCGAATCGCCAATCCCGGGCCGGGGAAAGGTTGTCGGTTCACGATTTCTTCGGGAAGCCCGATCGACCGGCCGACTTTTCGCACTTCATCCTTAAACAGTTTTCGCAGCGGTTCAATCAGCTTAAATCGCAAATCTTTCGGCAAACCGCCGACGTTGTGGTGGCTTTTAATTTTAACAGCAACTCGTTCGCCACTTTTCGGGTCTGCATTAGTGTCAGCCGACTCAATCACATCAGGATAAAGAGTACCTTGTGCGAGGTAGTCAAAGGGGCCAAGACGCTTCGATTCTTCTTCAAATACATTGATAAATTCATGACCGATCCGCTTGCGTTTTACTTCAGGATCGGTAATCCCTTCAAGTTGAGCTAAAAAGCGTTCGCGAGCATTAACATACTCAACATCAATGTGGAATTGCTCTTTAAATAATTTTACCAACCGTTCTGGTTCATACTTCCGCATAAACCCTTGGTCGATAAACATACAGGTAAGTTGGTCGCCGATCGCCTTGTGCAGCAAGAAAGCCAAAGTAGAAGAATCTACGCCGCCCGATAGAGCCAGCAAAACTCGTTTATCTCCCACTTGCTCTCGAATTTCGCGAATCGATTCCTCCACAAAGGTAGCAGTCGTCCAAGTCGGTTCGCACTCGCAAATGTGGTAAACAAAATTGCGAATTAAAGCTATTCCCCCGATCGAGTGAACTACTTCTGGGTGAAACTGAACCCCGTACAAATTTTTCTCGTGGTGAGCAACAGCAGCACACGGAGTATTGCCCGTGTGAGCGAGGATCTCAAAACCCGACGGTAACTCGGAACACGAGTCTCCGTGACTCATCCACATCGTGCTGCCTTCTTCGACATTTGTCAGCAAATCGGTCGGATCGTCAATAAATAGCGATGCCTTGCCGTATTCGGCTAACTTAGCCCGCTCTACCGTGCCTCCGAGCTGCTTTACCATCAACTGCATCCCATAACACACTCCCAACACGGGTATTCCCAAATTCCAAATGTCTGGGTCGCAGTGGGGTGCTTTTTCATCGTATACAGAACTCGGACCTCCTGAAAGAATAATTCCTTTAGGATTGATAGCTTTTAACTGTTCTGCCGTAGTCCGGTAAGAAATAACTTCTGAATATACTTGAGTTTCGCGAATGCGACGAGCAATCAGTTCGGAATATTGCGAACCGAAGTCGAGAATCACGATCGTCTGGCGATCGATCTGCCCCAGAGAAGAGCTGGTGAGGTCTGATTCAGTTTTTATTTGAGTAGTCACGGTTATTGCGTAATTGCTAATTGCTAATTGGGCAGAAATTAGGGGATGTATTTGTAGCGGCTTCACTACAAGACTGAGGAAGGCGAGCAAGCATTAGTCGCTAGGAATAAATCTTATTTATACTAGATTGCAGTCAGCGCTCGTAGTCTATTAATAGGGTCGAGGACAAGCATAGATTTACTTCAATCCTTACCCTAATTAATTAAACTCTGGCGTCAGAAACTGCGTCCCCAAGCAACCTAGTATAATTAAGGTCTAGGGACAAAGAATTATTACTTGTTAAATATTATCCCTGAGCGAGGTTTTCAACAGAATTCAGGGATATTCACACTACATTAACAAATTTGGGTCAAAAATGTATCTCCTATTTCACTTTTAACAATAATTTTGCGATCGCGCCCGAACATCACCGAGCCCACGGGGATGTGCAAGTTAGTGTGAGTAAAAATGCAATCCGATGACCGCAAGTCTATTTGTCGGGCGATGTCGCCGTAAATTCGATCGACCCAATTGTTGCCAGTTTGAGCGTCCAAAGCCCGCAGTTGTCCGAGAGCCTCTTCGGCTGTTGCTGCGGCAAAAATTGCGGAACACGCATCAGCCGGCATTCCAGCCTTAGCACAGTAAGCTGTGAGAATTTCCCTGCGCCCGTCAGCGAGGTGGTGGTGAGTGTGAAAAATTCCCGCTGCCAATTTCATCAGCTTTCCGTGATAGCCAAACAGCAAAATTGACTGCACCCCCTGACATCCGGCCTCTACCAGCAGCGGGCCGAGCCAATTAGCGGTTTTGACTAGCCTCTCAGGATTAATCCCCAGTTGTCGAGCCAAATCCAAGCCGTTTTCGCCGATGCAGAAAACCAAACAGTCAAACAGTTTGGCTTTTTGTTGCAGTTGTTCGCGGTAAACTTCCAACTGTCCCGGGACGCTCAGCGGTTGAGAAATGCCTGTTGTACCTAGCAGCGAAAGTCCTTCTACCACGCCGAAAGCTTCGTTAGAAGTGCGGGCGGCTAGTTGCCGACCAGACGGCAGAATCAGCGTGACAGTAATTTTTTCGGACTGTGCGAGTTCTCGGCTCAGATTCGATCGCAACAGCCGCATCGCGTAATCATAGATTGCCGCTCCTCCACCTGCTTTATGATGTCCAATTCCCTCCCCGCCAACAATCTGTATTTGTTCCCCCTCTCCTTCTCTCCCCAATTCCACCATTGCCCAAACGGGGGTATTGCGAGTCAGATCGAGATTGTCCCCCGGATCGGAGCGAG
Source organism: Microcoleus sp. Pol12B3 (assembly GCF_036701355.1). NCBI lineage: Bacteria > Bacillati > Cyanobacteriota > Cyanophyceae > Oscillatoriales > Microcoleaceae > Microcoleus > Microcoleus sp. Pol12B3. The sequence goes on along the minus strand of NZ_JAUBQS010000011.1, from coordinate 62,145 downwards.
TCACTCCTAAAGCGGTACCCGTTTTGAGTAGAGACGCCTGCTCGATCGGAATTTCTGCGGTTATTTGTGGTTCCAGTAAATTTACTGATACACTATCAACAGATTGGATACCCTCACGCAAGCACCGCAAAGCTGCAAGTGCGGCTGCACAGGCAAATACTGGCAGTGTATACCCGGATAAAGGTTGAGCTTTTGTCACAATCTAATACAAAAATCCGTAAATTTGCTGGTAATTGACATCACACATTAGCAGTAATATCTTTCAAATGTTTAAGTTTAATTCTAGAGTTTGCTATTATCTGCAGTTAGCATAATTTTTGTCAAGTAATAATTTTGTCCTACCAGTTGCCGATCTCAGTCACACTTTTTTTTGATGTGCGTTAGCGAAGCCCTAGTAGAGGATCGCCAATAACCCACTCCGAAGCTTTAGCTGCACCTGGGGGCGATTTTCACAAAAAACCCGAACTCTCTCGCCAGCGCTGGGACTGAACAAACAGATTCCAGGAATTAGGTAAAAATAGTTAGCATCTATACTCCGCAAGTCGATCGTCTTTCATTCTATAGATTTAGCTAGCCGTAAAGGTTTGAGAGCGGAATGGAGGATCGGGCCCGAAATTTGTTTTGGCCCTTGGGGTGGCTTGTTTGAGGCGGAATTCGAGCAATTTTTGGCAGGCGAAATGCTGCGCTCGCTTCCTTGTTAAGCCCTAAAACCTAGTTTTGTAAAATCAGCAAACTTATATCTCCCAAGCGGTTGATGTGCCAGCGATCGCTTGCCATCTATATTTATAACCATTACCCGGAAGTACCAGTCTAGCTTTCAAGCTCACATCTTGAAGGCGGGGCTGGTTTTATCTTAAAAGGCTAGCTCAGAAATTTTGAGCGTAGAGATTAAATTTTATTGACACCTGCGCGTGAAAAATAATTTAATGACCAGCCAGCCTCAAACCCTTGCCACAGCAGGATTGGGCAATTCTTTAATCTCCGACTAAAATCCTATTACTTTATGTTTGAACCAGTTGCAGAGTTAAATGAACCTCTATCTCTTCAGACTCCTGAAATACTAGACAATCAAATATCTCAGCTCGTTTTATCTTCAAAAAAAGATCTCAAAATTTCTAAACAAGAGGTTCGATCGACCCTGAAAGCCTCAACTCTAGACGGTGTTTTTGCCGCTATCTTCGAGTCGGCAACCGGCGGCGTGCTGCTGAGCAATTTCTTGCTGCAACTCGGGGCGAGCAGCGTGGAAATAGGTATATTCTCCGCTATTCCGATGGTGGTAAATCTCCTGCAACCATTAGGAGCCTACATCGCGGACCGGACAACCAGCCGCCACTGGTACAACCTTTTTGTATTCGGCGTGTCGCGGCTGCTGTGGCTGGTGCTGGCAGTGGCAATTGTTTGGGGTTCCCAGCACCAAGACCTCCACCAACTGCTTCAATGGACGCTGGTAACAGTCGTAGCAGCTAGCGTGCTGGCAGCTTTTGCCAATTCTAGCTGGTTCAGTTGGATGGCTGCTGTGGTTCCTCAGCGCTTGCGGGGACGCTATTTTGCCTTTCGCAACAGTGCTGTCAGCCTCATCACTTTGCTGGGAGTGCCGTTGATGGGATTGGGAGTGTCAACTTGGGGCGCCGATCCAATTTTCGGCTACGGTATTGTTTTATTTGTGGGTGTTTTGGCGGGAATGATTAGTTTGGGGTGTCAATTCTTTATGGTTGATGTGAATCCCCAGGTATACAAAAAAGACGCTGAGAGCGATACGCTTACAGAGAAAAAAGAAAAGCGAATAACAGATTTTGTGCCTTCTGTGCTTAAAGATTCTAATTTTTTAATGTTTATTCTTTACTTCAGTATGTGGACATTTGCAGTTAATCTCAGCGCACCTTTTTTTAATATCTACCTGCTGAAAAATTTAAGCTTGGATGTGAGTTTGGTAACGATTTACACCAGCTTAAGTTCCGGTGCAAATCTACTGCTGCTGATGTTTTGGGGTAAGTTGGCCGATCGCTGGGGAAATCGCCCCCTGCTAATTGGGGTGGGGCTGGTGGTGGCGATAACGCCTTTGTTGTGGTTGGGTACGGGCAATTACCCGTTTGCGGTGTGGGTATGGCTGCCGCTGCTGCACTTGTTGGGGGGGACGACTTTAGGGGCGATCGACCTTTGTACTAAGAATATTCAAATGGAGATAGCGTCGATCGAGCAACCTTCGACTTATTTTGCGATCGCCGCAGCGGTTTCTGGATTAGCTGGGGCTTTGGGAACTACCGCCGGCGGCTTTCTTGCCGAACTTCCCGGCATGAGTTTGGGGGCACTGTTTGCCCTCTCGGCTGGTGTGCGGCTATTCGGCTTGCTGCCTTTGATTTTGGTGCGAGAACCCCGCAGCTTTTCGCTGCGGTCGATCGTCCCCACTTTGGGACGTTTCAATTTAAACCGCGACTAGGAATTTTTCGCACAAATTTACCGATCGAGAAACCAGAAAAGCCCACAGATTGCTAAAAACTTCAAGCAAATCCCACAAAACCTGAGAGTGCTTGAAACAAATATTAATTCAAAACATAGTCCAAACCTGCTATGTCTTCTGCCAATATGTCACCATTATCTTGCAGCCAACTGACAAATAGATCAGATATAGCTGTTCTAAAAACTGACCTGGCATAGCGTAAATGTGTTTAAATGTTTCTTAGCTAGGGCGTCGGAGCGCTACTTCTGTTAGGAGAATAGAGCATTTTTCCCTAACCAAAGCTACTATTTCACGCTGTAAATATTTTACTTTTTAGGAAAAGCGAGCATTTTCCCAGAACCAAAGCTACTATTTCACACTGTAAATATTTTAATTTAAGAAAAATAAATAAAATTAACATTTTAATACAGCCAGCTAGACTATAGAGTGTTTTGGGACTAATATCCTGAGAATCGAAATAGCTAAAGATTGCCCAACCAGATAACAATTTCGTCGAGCAAGAAATTAGGAGGGCTTGCCTCAAGCGACCCAAAAAGGGGAACGGGGAATCTCAAGTAACCGATTAGCAATTACAGGTCGCTATCAAATTTTCAGATTCAAAGAGAGAATATAAAAATGACGAAACCAGGGAAACGTCTGATCGTTTGCTGTGATGGAACTTGGAACAAACTAGATACTCAGTGCCCAACTAATGTGGTTAGGGTTGCCCAGGCCGTGAAACGGACAGCCAGTGACGGGGTTCCGCAGATCGTGTTTTATGACGAGGGAATTGGAGTAGACAGTAACAAGATTATGGGCGGAGTCACTGGGCTGGGAATCGATAAAAATATACAAGATGCCTATCGTTTTCTTTCTTTCAACTACGATCAGGGTGACGAAATCTATCTATTCGGGTTCAGTCGTGGTGCTTACACAGTCAGGAGTCTAGCGGGGATGATCTATTGCTCCGGTCTCCTATCCCGCCGTAACGTTACCATGGCATCACAAGCTTACGAGCTTTACCGCAAGCGAGAGATTTCACCAAAGCATCCGGAAGCAAAGAGTTTCCGCGAAAAATTCGGCAAAGATAAGGGCGATCGCGTCCCGATTACCTTGCTTGGTTGTTTCGACACCGTTGGAGCCCTTGGTATTCCTCTTGTACCCGCCTTGAAGAAGTTTGAGGGACAGATCAAAACAAGGTACAAATTCCACGACACCACTTTAAATAAGGATATTGAGAATGCGTTGCACGCCGTTGCGATCGACGAAATTCGCGAAGTCTTTGATGTTACCCTGATGAAGAAAAATCCTGATGCCCCGAACCAGAAGCTTCGTCAAGTTTGGTTTCCAGGCGAACATGGCTGCATCGGCGGTGGTACGACAGCATACCGCGGGTTATCCGATGCTGTCTTGAAGTGGATGTTGGATCAAATCAGTGACTTTGAATTGAAGCTGGAATTTGAGCCAGAGGCCCTTGAGGATATCAAGCCTGATTATAAAATTCCATTTCAAAACAATCCTGGGTTCTTCAAATTGGCAGGAATCAAGTGGCGCGAGGTGGGAGAAACCCTTGAGGATCTTCATGAAAGCGCGATCGAGCGATTGAAAAAACGCCAAGACTATCGGCCGAAGAATCTGCAAAAGATTATCTCCAAAGTAATTGAAAACATAGAAAAATGATAAAACTTTATCAAACTCTCCGAACCAAACATACGAAGACTTTGTAATCTACCTAATCTACAACAATCGAAAGGAAAAGCAATCATGACAAGAGATACATCTAGAGATGGATTCAGCAACAAAGCTTTAGCGTATACGTTGACTCATTTCAAACCAATTTGGGATTTAGTTCAAAGTTACGAGCCTCTGAAACGTAAACTCAACAAATTTTTTCTAAATAGCATCATTTACAAACTTCCGACTCGCCCGCTTCCCTATAGCTTAATGGGCTTAGATCCCAAAATTCCAGGGACAGATATTCCCAAAAAAACTGATACCTACATCTCTTGGGATTCACTTACAGACAAGACTTATACTGGGCGACATTTACCTCCCGACCCAGAATTCAACAAAGAAGGGAATTTACCACCACTCGACAAAGTAAAGACCTTATTCCAAAAAAGAGATGGAAAAACCATTTATTCGGAAAAATCCACTCTGCTATTTCCCTATTGGGTGCAGTGGTTTACAGATAGTTTTCTCCGGATCGATCAGGAAAACCGCTTCAAAAATACCTCCAACCATCAGATTGATATGTGTAATGTTTACGGGTTGACCCGCAAACAAACAAATATGCTCAGAGCTTTCAAAGACGGTAAATTTAAAACCCAAAAACTCAAGCGCAAAGATGGCGTAGAAGAAGAGTATCCACTCTTTTATTATGCCGATCCTGAGCAGGGTATTATCGATCCTCAATTTGAAGGTCTTCATGCCCCCCTTAATGATGAGAAAAGACAACCCCCCGAAAAGAAAGGCAAGCTATTTGCAATGGGAGTTGAACGGGCAAATGTCCAAATTGGCTATGTCATGCTCAACACTTTATGTATCAGGGAGCATAATCGAATTTGTGATGTTTTGTCCAAAAGCTATCCGCAATGGGACGATGAGAGGCTCTTCCAAACCGCGAGAAATATTCTCATGGTGATTGTTCTCAATATCATTATGGAAGAGTACATTTTCCACATTACGCCCTATAATTTTAGGTTTTTTGCCGATCCTGAAGCTTTTACCAAGGAAAGTTGGTATCGAGAAAATTGGATGGCGATTGAGTTTAGTTTTGTCTATCGCTGGCATAGTGCGATTCCGGAAACCTTTATCTATGACGGCAAAGAAAAATCCATGTACGATTCCCTCTGGAATAATCAGATGTTAATTGATAAAGGGTTGGGTGCATTGATGGAAGAAAGTTGTTCCCAACCAGGCACTAGAATTGGTTTGTTTAACACACCTGATTTTAAGATCGCAGGAACACCCTATACATTTATTGATGCTACCGAACTAGCATCTGTGAAACTCGGACGGCAGGCGCAGTTAGCCAGTTATAACGATTACCGCGAAATGTGTGGTTATCCCAGGGTGACTGATTTCAATCAAATTACGGGTGACGAATACGCTCAACAGAAATTAAAAGAGTTGTACGGTCATGTTGATAAGATTGAATTATTTGTCGGATTGTACGCTGAAGATGTCCGGAAAAATTCAGCAATTCCGCCTTTAGTAGCACGGATAATTGGCATTGATGCTTTCTCCCAAGCTTTAACTAATCCTTTGTTATCGCCTAAAGTTTTCAATAAAGAAACTTTTTCTGAGGTGGGTTGGGAAATTATCCAAAATACCAAAACAGTCTCTGATTTAGTGAATCGTAATGTTCCTCCAAGCGATCACAAATACAAAGTCTCCTTCGATCTTTAAGTTGTAGCTGACAACTAAGACTCAAGGTAGTGGGGGCGCAAACACACCTGCGCCCTCAAAAATGAGGAAGAAAAAGGCGATCTTTTCGCAAGCGATCGGCTACGGCAATTCGGGAGCAATTGCACCAGCAGTTATAAGCTGTTCGGCATTTAAAAAACGATAGTAGGGTGCGTCAGTACAGAAGTGTTTCCCTTGCCCAGTAAGTGTTCAAACTGACGCACCCTACAAGCCTCGTTAGTGGTTTAAATGCGTAACAGCTTAGTGTTTCACAGATGCAACGGTTTGTGTAGAACCTTTTTTAGCGATTAACCGAAGGTTATTTATGAGCAAGAAGTTATTTACCGAATATCCCGAACAGGACGAACTCAAATACTACGATCTTCTGGTTGAGCAAGCCAAACTTCGGATGGATAATCTTTACGGCAATAAGGAGCGGGCGCTGCGAGATACTCACGCCAAAACTCATGCGTGTGTTAAAGGAACTCTGGAAATTTTTGACTTTGATGAGGAAGCGATTAAACGGGAATTGGGCAAACGCGCTTCGTTAAGTTCTTCGCGACTCAATGCTATTTCCCTTAAGCAAGGTTTGCTAGCAAAACCCAAACAATATCCTGTTTGGTTGCGATTTGCTAACGGGGCTACCAAAGTATACCCTGATTACCAAAAAGATTCGCGCTCAATATCAGTGAAAGTGATGGGGGTGGAAGGGGAACGACTGGCGCAAAGCCACGAGTCAAAAACCCAGGACATCATTGTTCACAATTCAGAGCTATTTGTGAGCCAAACCATCAAAGACTACTACGGCTTTTTTTCTGCTCTGGTTGAATCACCAGAGGCATTGAAAAAGTGGCTAATACGACATCCCAGACACTTTCTAGCAGTCTCGACGCTTACTGGTAGCCGGACTCCGAAGAGTTTGCTAACAGCAAAATATTGGAGCGGTTCACCCTCTGCTTTGGGTCTCTATCCCGATTTCGATCCCTCCCAGCCTGGTCGAGTTCCTGTCGAATATCCTGCTGTAATTAAGTATGGGTTTACTCCGGTTTCATCCAAACCACCGCACGAGATAATTCCCGAAGAATCTCGACCGGGAATTCCTAAAATTCCCTTTGTCGATCGCGCTAAAGCCTTGCGTTTAGATCCCGAACAACCAGACAATTATTACCGGAACGATCTAATTCAAGCCTTGGCGAAACCTGATGCCGAATACTGGTGGGATTTTGGCATTCAGTTCCAAACGAGCCTAAAAATGCCGATCGACGATGGCATCAATGTCTGGAAGGAAAAGGATTCACCCTTCTTGAGAGTAGGTCGTCTCACCGTCAAGCATCAGATTATTGATTATGAAAAACAATCTGATTTCAACGAAAACCTGAGATATTCTCCCTGGAACGGCTTAGCAGTTCATCGTCCAGTAGGCGCGATCAATCGGATACGCGGTGTTGTCTACCCGGTTGTAGCGGAGTATCGCCTTAAAAAGCGAGGTCTTGTCCACCAAGAACCAACCGGAGAAGAAACATTTTAAGGGAATAATTTGAGGCTGGGACATCATTTAATGCCATCAACCAGGTGTCGTCTGAGCCAATGGCAATTCAAGCAAGTTAACAAGCGAAACCTTCAAAAAATCCCATCCCTTTTGAGGGGGTGGGAGTGTTGAAAATTATTAATTTTGAGTCCTCAGTCCTCAGTCCTCAGTTTTGTGTCAGTAGAAATTGATTAATCCCCGTAGGGACACGGCATTGCCGTGTCCCTACTTTATAAACCTCGAATACACGGCATTGCCGTGTCCCTACTTTATAAAACTGGAATACGCTGTAATAATTCCACCTTCAACCAACTGATGACTAATGACCAACGACTGATGACTAATAAATTAGGCTTGCCGTGAGTAGTATTCCACCACTAGCAGTTCGTTAATCTGTAGAGCAATCCACTCGCGTTCGATAACGCCATTAACTTTGCCAACCAGTTTTTGCTTATCAAATTCCAAGTGATTCGGCAAGTGAGCCAAGCCTGGGTCTTTGAGATTAGCTTCTACCATTGTGCGCGAGCGCTCTCTATTTTTCACAGCAACCACATCACCGGGCTTGCACTGATAGCTGGCGATATTGACTTCACGGTCGTTGACAGTTATGTGACCGTGATTTACCAATTGTCTAGCGGACGGAATGGTTGGAGCCATTCCCATCCGAAACACAGTATTGTCCAAGCGCATTTCCAAAAATTGCAGTAACACTTGACCTGTGGAGCCCGTGACACGGCGGGCTTTGCGGACGTAACGGAGCAATTGGCGTTCCGTCACACCGTAATTGAAACGGAGTTTTTGCTTTTCTTGCAAGCGAACCGCATACTCAGAGAGCTTTTTGCGGTTTTGACCGTGCTGTCCGGGTGGATAATCTCGTCTGGGGGTTTTGCGGGTTAGACCGGGCAACTCTTTCAGGCGACGGACGATTCTCAATCGGGGGCCTCGATATCGAGACATTTATTTTCCTCTCTTATATCTGTATGCAATTTTATGCAGACTCTATATTATAGGTTGGTAACGATCAAAATTCCAACAAAGATCGATAAAAAAACGATCGACCGCAGCGCGATCCATAGTGTGCGGTAAATTCTGAAGGAAAAGCCGATCGCTCGATCGCCCCAATCAGCCAAAAAAACTCACTACTCGATCTGCCATGCACAACCGAAATTTCTCCCGCACTTCTTCCCCAAAGCCAGCACCGACAGGCTCAAAGCCTACCGCGCGCTGGATATTGGCTCTCGGCACGCAGCTAGCAGCACTCGGTTTGTTAGCCACAGCACTGCCAATCTCGCCAGCCTCAGCCATCACGATTAGAATACCTCGCTCTAGGAATCCCTATCGCGTCTGCGCCCTGGAACTAATCGACGCCGGAGTGGGAGCAGAGGCCGCCGCCGCCGCTTGTGCTGATGCCCTCCACCCCCGCGACATATCTAAATGCGCTCTCCAAATCAACCGCAAAACCAATATTTCTGGTGTCGAAGCGCTCTCTAGCTGTAGGCGGGTGAGGCGCCCCAACGAATTGGCTACTTGCGTAGTGAATATTAACGGCAAAAGTCGAACTCAACCTGCTGCTCCCCTCGTAGTGCTCGATGGATGCCGCCGCAGTTTATTGCCACAACAGTTTGCTGAATGCGTAGTCGGTTTGAGTGGCAGGCTCGACTTTCCCACTGACCGGTTAATCGCCACTTGTCTTGACCCCAGCGACAGCGTGAGCCAGTTGGACGGGCGTCCTGCACCTACTCCTCCTGTGGAGCTAATTTCACCGCCTTCGCCCGTCAATTAATAACGGTTGACTGTTAACGGTTGACTGTTAACGGTTGACTGTTGACTGTTAACTGATGACTAATGACTGAGGACTGATGACTACTTTTTTATAATCAAATGTCAGAAATTTTTGCTCAAATTACAGTCGAAGAATTAGCTCGCCAATTAGCAGAAACCAATGCTGAGAAATTACAGCTTGTAGACGTGCGGGAACCTCACGAAATTGAACTCGCGGCGCTGCCGGGATTTGTAGCTTTTCCGCTGAGCGAGTTTGCCGAATGGTCTGGTGAAATTGACGCTAGACTCGATCGCGACAAAGAAACCCTCGTTCTGTGCCATCACGGAGTGCGATCGGCTCAAATGTGCCATTGGTTAACTGAGCGAGGATTTACGAACGTTAAAAATGTCGTTGGCGGCATTGATGCTTACTCAATGGTTGTCGATCGAACTGTCCCCCGCTATTAACATCAAATCCAGTTCTTAAGTATCCTTTTTTTCAGAGTCCGCGCGGGCGGACTTTGTATGTGTAAAAAAGAATTATATTTTCCCCGAATTACCTAATTAAGAGCAGCCAATCGAAAATTTAAAAGCGTACTCATAGTGAGCCGGTCGCGCCCCTGCCTTTTCGACTCATAAAGAGCCTCATCAGCCGCCAGTAGCAGCGTTACCGCATCATTTTCCTCGCTCGGAACAACGCTGGCAATTCCTAAACTAATCGTTACCACACAATTAGGCAGGCCGTCAAGACTCTTCGGGTTAAAAACAATTTTCAAATCTTTCACTTGCGCTCTAATTTGTTCGGCAACAACCACAGCCGCCGACGCATCAGTTTCAGGTAAAATCACAGCAAACTCCTCGCCCCCGTAGCGAGCAGCTACATCAGCAGGACGCTGGAGCGATCGGCGAATTGTCTGAGCTACCGATCGCAAACAATCATCTCCAGCTTGATGTCCGTAGGTATCATTATATATTTTGAAATAATCGAGATCGCACAAAATTAAAGATATCGGATACCCATCGCGAGCCATGTGTTTCCATTCCGTTCGCAAGCAACTATCAAAATATCGTCTGTTACCAATTTGAGTAAGTTCGTCCACATTCACCAAAGCTTGCAGCCTTTGATTTTCTCGCAGCAACTCCTCAAAACCAACCATCGACAACTTGTCCTCGCACAAATTTTGTCCTTGAAAATACAAGCGATATAATTCGCAAGACAAACTACAGTTATTTCCCTCTAATTTGACCAGTCCCATGCTGTCTAACTGATAAGCCATCCAAGGTTCGAGGTGAATGCTATTTTTAGCATCGACAACTTGTTGGAAGGCGGAGGCGAGTTCGGGCTGCTGTTGAATGGCGAGCGACTGATTTTGCAAGTAGTCGCTATAAATTCCGCTGTGAGTAGGAGCTGCTGTTAACAGTTCTGCCAATTCGGCTCGCCCTAGTTCCTCGCCCGGTTCCTCCCGCTCGACGGACAGGCGACTTTGCAGCAAACTAGCCAGGTGATACAGCGCTAAATGCACTAAATAAGGATGCCCGCCTACCATGTTCATTAATTGCTCTATCGGATTGCGATCGCTCCAGTTTAGTCCGTATCTGCACGCCAAATCTTGAACTTGTTCAACAGTAAATTCTGAGAGTTTAATCGGCATTCCTACATTAAATGGAGATTGATTAACATTCAAATCAATATAAATTGCTGTCGAATGAATAACCACAGTTCGGAGTTTTTGCCAAGTTGGGCTAGCGCGAGCTTGTTCGTACCAAAAACGGATCACCGACAGAAAATCTTGAGCAATATTGGTGCGTTCAAATACTCGATTTATTTCGTTGATAACCAAAACAATAGGACTGTCAATTTCTGCGAGCAAATAGTTTTCAAAGTAAATAGTGCAGCTTACCTTGCTGCCCATATCTTCATCCCAGAATTTATCGATATTTGGTTCGAGTTTGAGTTGCCGAGCGACATTGACACAAAGCCAGCGCAAAAATTTATCTAAACTAGCAAAAACCGCTGCGTCGGCTTGCTGAAAGTCTACATTTACTGTGCGGTATCCACGATCGACTGCCGCGTCAATTATCCGCAGCATCAGCGAACTTTTGCCCATTTTTTTGGGAGCTTTAATGCGAACGAGGCCTCCGGGTTTGCTAAGTTCTGCACAGGCCAAGGCTTCGGCCCCTGAGCGCTCAATATAAAATGGAGAGTCAAGCGGTATGGGCCCGCCGGGAAAATCTAGCTCGGCAACTGTTTGGATCGAGTTTGGTGATTTTTGGAGTCCTGCCATAGTCGTTGCACAAGGCGATACCCTGACTTTATCTTACCTTTGTCAGGTTAGGAGATAGACGAACGGTGTCCAAGATCGATCGACAATCCTAAAAAATCTAAGTTTTTAGGGACTTCCCGGAACTGACTTTGCTATAGTAGTGTCACTTTACCCAGTCTCAAACCCTGCTTCAACACGGCTCTGCAGATCGACAAAAATTCGACGGTAGCCCAGACGCGATCATTCTGAGCCTTTACCTGACAAATAACTCGTTGGTCGTCGATGTCGCGCAGGAAGAGCCCCTATCTAAGGAGAAATAATCATTGTCACGCCGCTACCTGTTTACCTCTGAATCGGTCACTGAAGGCCATCCCGATAAAATCTGCGATCAAATTTCAGATACGATTTTAGATGCCTTACTGACTGAAGACCCCAAAAGCCGCGTCGCAGCAGAAGTTGTCGTCAACACCGGTTTAATGCTGCTGACGGGCGAAATTACCACTAAAGCTCAGGTAAATTACATAGAATTAGCCCGGAAAAAAATAGCCGATATTGGCTATATCCACGCTGACAACGGCTTTTCGGCCAATAGTTGCTCAGTGTTGGTGGCTCTTGATTCTCAGTCTCCCGATATTGCTCAAGGGGTGAACACAGCCCACGAAAGCCGGGAACAATCGAGTGAAGAGGAATTGGACGCCATCGGCGCTGGCGACCAAGGTTTGATGTTCGGCTTTGCTTGCAACGAAACGCCGGAATTGATGCCTCTGCCGATCAGTTTAGCGCACCGGATTTGCCGTCAACTGGCCGCAGTCCGCAAAACCGGTCAGTTATCTTACCTGCGTCCCGACGGCAAAAGCCAAGTTACAGTCATCTATGAGGACGGCAAACCTGTTGGCATAGATACGATTTTAATTTCTACGCAGCACACAGAAACGATCGGCGACATCACAGACACAGCCGCAGTTCAAGCCAAAATCAAAGAAGACCTTTGGACTGCTATCGTCCAACCCGTGTTTGCCGATATTAGCGTGAAGCCGGATGCAGAAACTCGCTTCCTTGTCAACCCCACCGGCAAATTTGTGGTCGGCGGGCCTCAAGGAGATTCGGGTTTGACGGGCCGCAAAATTATTGTGGATACCTACGGCGGCTATTCCCGTCACGGCGGCGGCGCTTTTTCTGGGAAAGACCCCACCAAGGTAGACCGCAGCGCGGCTTATGCTTGTCGCTACGTTGCTAAAAATATCGTAGCGGCTGGTTTGGCCCAAAAGTGCGAAGTGCAGTTGAGTTATGCGATCGGCGTTGCGCGGCCGGTTAGCATGATGATCGAAACTTTTGGCACTGGGAAAGTTGATGACGATCGCCTTTTAGAAGTTGTGAAGCAGCATTTTGAACTGCGTCCTGCAGGAATCATTCAAGCATTTAACTTGCAGAATTTGCCTGCTGAAAGAGGCGGCCGTTTCTATCAAGATGTGGCGGCTTACGGTCACTTCGGACGCACTGATTTAGAGTTGCCTTGGGAGGAAACTGATAAGGCAGAACTTTTGAAAGAAGCTTTGAGCCAGAAGTTGTCGGGAGTAGCTGGATAGTACAATTTTGGGGTGCGCGCCGCGCACCTTATCCCCATAAATAATATCGGGTGCTACCAATGAATGTAGGGTGCGTACTCCGCACCTTATCCATAAATAATATAGGCGGTTCTTCGGCGCATCTTATCTATAAATAATACCGGGTGCTACCAATCAATAACGTAGCGGGTGGAGTGCCTACCTTACAACAAAAAAGATTAAATAAATAAATGGGATTTTTCACACCTTTCCAATCAGCAATTCGCAGTTTTACCTCTTCCCTCCAACAGCGGTTGGCCACGACTGGATTTTCTGCACCAAATCCAGCAACGCTGCCCAGTTCGTTTGCGACTAACAATCCTGGTGGAATTCGCGGCGTTTGGATAACCACCACTGACTCCAAAGTTCTCACATCAAAAGAGCGGATTGCTGAGGCAATGGACTTTCTCGCCGATACGGGATTTAATACCGTTTTTCCTATAATTTGGAGCCAGGGTTATACGGCTTATCCTTCTAAAATTATGCGGGAAAAATTTGGGGTGGAAATTGACTCGCGCTATCAAGGTCGCGACCCCTTAGCAGAAATATGTGTTGAGGCCAAGAGAGTTGGTTTAAAAGTAATTCCTTGTTTTGAATACGGATTTGTGAGTTCTTACAATCGCAAGGGCGGTCATTTGCTGGCGAAAAAACCTGAGTGGACCGCCCGTGATGCCAGCGGCAATTTACTGAAGAAAAATAACTTTGACTGGATGAATTCTCTTGACCCGGAAGTGCAAGACTTTGTGCTGGGGTTGATGCTGGAAGTTGCTAAGAATTATCCGGTAAACGGGGTTCAAGGAGACGATCGCATTGCGTTTCCGGTAGAAGGCGGTTACGACGAAAAAACGGTTAAACGCTATCTAGAAGAGTGCGGTAAAGCAGCGCCGTCGGATTGTAAAGAACAACATTGGCTGCAGTGGCGTGCTAATATTATTACTGAGTTTGTAGCTCGTTTACACCGAGAAGTGAAAGCTATTAATCCCGATTTGTTGCTATCGATGTCGCCGAGTCCTTATGACTGGGGATTGGTGGAATATTTGCAAGATTCTAAAGCTTGGGTTGACAAAAACTTTGTCGATGTGTTTCACCCGCAGTTTTATCGCCGCGATTTTAATGCTTACAAACAATTGGTCGATAAAATGATTGGGGGACAGCTTAGTGGCCAGCAAGTAAAGTGCGTGTCGCCCGGTATTTTGTTGACGAATCGAGGCAGCAAATATAGCATAACTCCCGAACTGTTGTTGCAAGTAATTGCTTACAACCGCTCTTGCGGGATTCAAGGAGAAGTGATGTTTTTTTACGAAGGTTTGCGAGATAACGATAATGCTTTGGCTAAGGTTTTGAAAAAAGGGCCCTATGCTCGTTGAGAGATTGTCCCGCAATCAAGCTGTTTCCGGTTAGCAGCAGTCAACCGCGCCGATCGCTATTTCAAACCAAGTGGGTATAGAATAAGATCTTGCACCATTCTCAATAAGCTTTGATTAACAGGCAAGATGCCTGTTCCACAAAGGCTGAATTTTATTGTGGAACAGGCATCTTGCCTCTTCCTGACAATGGTGCAAGATGTGAGTATAAAATGATATAGCAGAGTTAGGCAAGTTAAAAGCGCAGCGATGCCAATCAGCAAGCGCAACTAATTGTCAAGCCGATCGCCCAAACAAACCCGATAATTAATAATTGGGGAGTTGCAAAAATAGTGGAATAAGACATATTTTAGAAGTGGGTGCAAGCTTTTTTTTAGAAGTAGCGTTTTGTAGACGCCATATTTTTGAAAGACAGTTTAAAAGAGCAATCTCAACCGCTCGCCAAAATATTAGGATAAATCAGTGACTTCAGCAGCAAGCCTCATCCAACAGCTACCCGAGCTCAGCGATGCTCAATTCCATCATAAATATTTGAAACAAAAACAAGGGATGCGCACCTTGGCGACTATATTGCCGCAAGTAGAACAGCAAAGTCTGGCTTTGCGGGCAGTAAAATTAGCTCTAAAAGTAAATTTAAAACTCGGCTCGAAGCTAGCAGGAACGGTAAAGCCAGAATTTCAAACAGCTACCATAAAATTAATCGACAAAATCCCCACTTCGCCGCTGCTCAAAATTCAACTGCTGGCCCTAACAAGTTCCGATATGGCAATTCCAATGCTGGTGGCCGCATTGAACCACCAAGAAAGTGCAGTGCGCCTTGAGGGGATTCGAGCGATCGGCAAAATCGGCTCCGAAGCAGCAGTAATTGAATTAGCCCGATCGCTCGAATCTCAAGATTCCCAAATGCAAGCTTGGGCCGCTTGGGCTTTAGGAGAAATTAACTCGAAACCAGCCGCCATAGCACTGCTCAAAGCCATCAAACACCCAGAGTCCAAGGTGCGCGCCCGGGCTGTTTGGGCCTTGGGCAAAATTAACCCGAAAACAGCCGTCCCCGCGCTCCTGAAAGCCCTCAATCACCCCGACTCCGAGGTGCGCTGGCGGGCGGCGGTCAACTGCGGGAAAATCGGCGTCTCTGAAGTAGTTCCCGGGCTGCTGAATGCCCTCAGAGACGAAAATCACATCGTCCGCGCTAGGGCCGCGGCGGCTTTGGGGAAAATCGGCGATTGTGAGGCAGTACCCAGCTTAATAGAATTGCTTCACGACGACCCAGACTCCTATGCAGTTTCTTTGAGGGCCGCCGAGGCCTTGGGACAAATCGGCACGGAAACGGCTGTGGCGGGTCTGGTACAAGCCCTCAACCATAACGACTCAGACGTGCGGGGCAGTGCAGTTTCTGCCTTGGGAGAAATCAGCAGCGAGGCAGCTATGGTGGCCGTAATCCGATCGCTCTCGGATCGAGACATTTTCGTGCGCGGCAGGGCGGCGGTTGCCCTTGGGAATATCAATACAGAGGGAGATGCGAAATTGCCAAAAATGGTGGTCGCGGGACTGGCGAGCGCAATTGGCGACAGCGAATCTTATGTGCGGTGGAGAGTTGCTGCTGCTTTGGGGGAAATTGGGACAGAGGAAGCTATAGCAGGTTTGGTGCGGCTGCTGGGGGACGAAAATTCTGGAGTGCGCCAAAAGGCTGTTAAATCCCTCGGTCAAATTGGCTCAACGGCTGCTATTTTGGCTCTGGAAACAGCTTTAAATCGCGAATTTGCTGACGTTCGGGCGCTGGCTGCCCAATACTTGGCGGATGTCAGGACTGAGGCAGAAACACTTGATTTTGATCCCTCAGTCTCGGCAGATTTCTCGAATGAAAAACTGCCGGAAATCCTGATAGCTTCGCAAGTAGAAGCCAGCCAATACATTGTTGAGCGCCCTGCGCGACGCGAGATTAAATACCTGATCTCGATCGGCAGTCCAGGCGTCCCCGAACCCAAAACTTTTGATCGAATCTCAAACCGAATGTGCCTGGAGTTTAACGATCTCGACACCCCCGTTGACGACCCCGATCAAATCTTGCCTACCATTGAGGATGTACTTAAAATTATTGACTTTGCCCTCAAAATGTCACCACAGGGAGGCAGTTTGCTGATCTGCTGCCAAAGTGGGATCAGCCGTTCAACTGCCACAGCTTTGACTGTTTGTGCTGCGCTGTTGGGTCGCGGCAAAGAACGGGAAGCTTGGGCCGCTGTTCTCGCCGCCAGACCCCAAGCCAAGCCGAATCGCTGGATGCTACACTTGGCCGATGAAGCTTTGGGTAGAGACGGTAAGCTAGCACTGGCGATCGAATTGACCACCGCAACTCCAGAACTCGCAATCGCCAACAGTTGACTCGCAGAAACCGGGTTTCTTTTCGCAAGCGCTACAGTTATACTCAACTAACGACACTTCACCTCAGACTTGTCTGTGCGGGGCAACGGTGCCAAAAGTCGATCGCCAGGGTGCAAAAGTTCGATCGGCTCCTGCATTTGTGACATTCTGTGCTACAAAGTTGTCGGACGATCGAAAAAAACCGTCAAGCAATCGTCGCATTGCTGGCAGCAAAACTCCCAAGCTGAGGAATCGGGTGCATTGTCAACAGACAATATCAGCTTTGGGCTACTCACAGGCAAAACAGGTCAGAGAGAATTTTCTGCCTGTAACATTCCACGCAGAGATAATTCACTGCGTGTATAAATTTTTATTTTTTTTTGCCTGTGGCAGACTTTTACGAGTCGAAAAAGTAATTTGGCAACAGTCATCAACAGCCTAATTATCTCTTAGACATCAACCGAATTTAAGTTTCTCCTCTGACTCGACAATAGTTTCAGATGCTTTTTCGCAGATGTCTACGGTTAAACAGACAAGCTTTCCATTTGGAGAACTTAAGAGCGTGGTAGATTTTAGCAGAATACAGCGGTTGCATATGTCCAAAATTAACTTGCTAAAAAAAACCGGGAACGAAGCAAGTTTATCAGTTGCCGTTTGGGAATACCAAGGCGAGTTTAATCGAGAGTTAGAACCATTTAACCCGCAGAAAGAACCTGTGGCAACGCGAAAGATAAACAAAAAAATAGCAAGGTAGGTAAACTGATGCCGCTCTTTATTTCTGAACGAGTCGCTTCTCTAGAAACTGCACACAATAAAATATCCAGCAAGGATTTTGTAGAAATACCATCCTTAAAACTCCGCCAAACTTGGCCATATAAAATTGGTGCTTTGTCCATCCATAAAAAAATTGGTCGCGGGTATTTTCTGGCAATAGGAATCGGATTTTTTGGCTCTTTGAGCGGGCTGGTAATTGCTGATTACTACCAAGGACAAGGATTAAAACAATTCAATGACGCTCACCTACAAGCGCAATTACTAGGCAATTTTAAAGATGCAGCGATGGCGGCACAATTGCAGGGATCACAGCTAGCTGCTTTTGTAGATAATTCCGCCAAGCTGAAACTTCAAGAAGAGCAGTTTGTTAAGAGCATTTTACAGGCAAAAGAGCTGCGGTTACGCATAGAAAAGTTTGCCGATAGCCAACCTGCTTGGCTGGCAGCAAAGCCGGAAGTTCTCAAAAGTTTACTACAAGATTGCACGGAAGATTTAGAATCCTATGCCGATACTCTCAAGTCAGCTTTGCAGCAAATCCAGCAATCGCAAAGGTCACGTCGGGAGATAGAGTCGGCCACAAAATTGTTGGCCACAGAAAGCGGAGAAGGTGTAAAACAGCTCAACAGCAGCCTTGAGAGATTGAGACAAATCCTCGATATTGCCCAGCAGCAAGAGGGGCAAGGCGGTGAAGTGATGGAAGACGCTCAAGGAATGGAAAAAGCCATAATTATTATTAGTATGCTGCTGTCGGTCGTGGTAGCCGGAATGGTGGCTGACCGTACCAGTCGGGCGATCGCTAAACCAGTCGTGAGCGTCACTCAGATTGCCAAACAAGTGGCCGCCGAGTCGAATTTTGATTTGCGAGCCTCCGTCACCGGACAAGACGAAATAGGCTCATTAGCTGCGTCTCTCAATCACCTAATCGAGCGAGTTTCGGAACATACAAAAGAATTGAAACAAGCTAAGGAAGCCGCCGTCACCGCTAACACTGCTAAAAGCCAGTTTTTAGCAAACATGAGCCACGAATTGCGGACTCCTTTAAATGCGATTATCGGCTACAGTCAACTACTTTCAGAAGATGCCCAAGATGCGGGATTTGATGAGTTTGTACCCGACTTGCAGAAGATTCAGAAGGCGGGCACGCACCTGCTATCTTTGATTAACGATATCCTCGATTTGTCAAAAATTGAAGCAGGGGGGATGAAACTCGAAATCCAAGAGTTTGACATCGAATCCCTTGTTGACAATGTTGCGTGTGCCGCGAAACCGTTGGTAGAAAAAAATGGCAATGTTTTAGAGATTGAGTGCGATCGAACTGCGGGTATCATGCACGCAGATTTCAAAAAAGTGCGGCAGGTTTTGATGCACCTGCTGAGTAATGCTGCTAAGTTCACCAAAAACGGCAGAGTTAAACTAACTGTCAGGCGCATTGAAGGAAGCGGCAAGTTGAATGCAGCAGGGCGATCGGCGATTGACGATCCAATACCTGCCGATGAAACTAATTCTGCGGCGATCGCTTGTCCTCTGCTGAATGTTGAAGAGTCGGATTGGATTTGCTTATCGGTTAAGGATACCGGAATTGGAATGTCGCAAGAACAACAGCACAAATTGTTTGAAGCTTTTGTGCAAGCTGACTGTTCATCAACGCGACCGTACGACGGCGCCGGCTTGGGGCTGACACTTAGCCGCTACTACTGTCAGATGATGGGCGGGGAAATTTTGGTAGAAAGCGAAAAGGGAAAAGGATCTATTTTCACTGTGCGGATACCAGCGGGAAATGGGTGATGTGATGTTTGGGCGAGAGATTTAGGGGGTAGGCAGAGGGGCGAAAATTTATGTTTCAAACCTCTGGCTTGATGTCAAAATGCTTTAGCCTGGTGAGTGGGGGCGATCGCACAGAAAGATTAGGTTTCGCGATCGGGTTTGCGAGAAAGTTCGGGGCGATCAATTTTGGGGATTCGCCAGATTTTTGAGACTGTGAGCGGTCAACGCGATCCATATTTTTGAGGAGGCGCGAACTGTTAATGCAGTAATGATAAGAG
Organism: Microcoleus sp. Pol12B3; assembly: GCF_036701355.1. Lineage (NCBI taxonomy): Bacteria > Bacillati > Cyanobacteriota > Cyanophyceae > Oscillatoriales > Microcoleaceae > Microcoleus > Microcoleus sp. Pol12B3. The sequence continues at coordinate 42,605 of NZ_JAUBQS010000011.1, read as the reverse complement.
CTATGGACTACAATCAAAGATTAGAAAGCAACAAAAAAACATCGCCATGAGCGTAGTTGCAGCTAAATGGACGATCGCCCAATACCACCAAATGATATCTGCAGGTATCTTGGAAAATCGGCGCGTAGAATTACTAAAAGGAGAAATTGTAGAAATATCGCCGGAAGGGAAACCCCACGCCTATTTTAGCAGCGAAGCAGGAACGTATCTGATTCGGCTGTTGGGCGATCGCGCTACAATCCGCTCGGCACAACCGATTACTCTTCCTAACAACTCAGAACCAGAACCAGATCTCGCGATCGTACAGCCCTTGGGTCGCACATACCTCGAACATCACTCCTATCCAGAAAACATTTTTTGGGTGATTGAATACTCTGATTCCACACTCGTCAAAGATGTAGAGACGAAAACCAAAATCTACGCTGAAGTTGGCATCCCCGAATACTGGCAGTTAGCCTCAAAAAGAGACAGTTGTTCGTATTTCGAGACCCTCAAGACGGGGATTACGCCTCTAAATTCACGCTAACAGGCGGAACAATTAACCCGATCGCATTTCTAGATGTATCTGTATCCGTAAATGCGATCGTCAGCAGTTAGGAGTAGCAAGTGTTCACAAAATTCAACCTAATTGCCTGACAGGCTCTGATTGGGCCTGAATTTCCCAGGAAACACGACTTTTCGTAGTTCTTCTGCTCCTAAAACGATCGGTGGACACACCAGCAATAGCAGCCATTGCCAGGGCGTTAAAGGTGCTGTCGAAAAGATGCGACTCAGAAATTCGTTATTGATTACGATCGCCACTAAAATCCATTCAATGGCAATTCCGAGCCAGATTTGTGGATTAGAAAAGAATCCAAGCCGCAAAATTGATCCGCGTTCCGATCGGCAGGCAAAGACATTGCCCGTTTGACAAGCCACAACCGATGCCAGAGTCATAGTGATGGCTTGAGTATAGATGGCGATCGTAGCGGCATCTGCTGAACGAGACAGAATGCTTGGCGTTGCTGCTTGTAATTCTGCCAAGTCATAACCGTAACTCCACCACACCACAAAAAATGCTGCCATCGCTAGGGCAGCTTCCAGCAATCCCAAGAAGCCATAGGCGCGCAACAGCAGAGACCGATCGAGAAGCGGTTGCGATTTTTTCCGGGGGGGCTGCTGCATGGTTCCGGCTTCTGCCTTTTCTGCACCCAATGCCAATGCAGGCACTATATCAGTTCCTAAATCAATAGCAAGAATCTGCATGATCACCAGTGCAGGAGGAATTTTCAACGCCACCATGAACAGAAATGGTACTAATTCCGGCAGGTTTGATGCCAGGATGTAGGTCATAAATTTGCGGATGTTTTGATGCACGGCTCGCCCCTCCTCAATCGCGACAACGATCGTCGCAAAGTTGTCATCGGTAAGGACAATATCGGCGGCTTCTCGTGCCACATCCGTGCCATTCATCCCCATCGCGATGCCAATATGGGCAGCCCTTAATGCTGGTGCATCATTGACTCCATCCCCCGTCACCGCAACTACATCCCCGATCGTTTTATAGGCTTCCACCAGTCGCAGCTTATGCTCAGGAGACATCCGAGCAAACACTAGCCCCGATCGATATTTCAGCATTTGTTGCAATTGAGCATCCGACAGATGCCCCATGCCTTCACCCGTTACCACCCGTACAGAATCGGTAACTAATCCAATTTTGCGGGCGATCGCCTCAGCAGTCAGTCCATAGTCACCCGTCACCATCGTCACCTTAATTCCTGCCTGATGGCACTGAGCAAGAGCCTCTCTTACCTCTGGACGGGGCGGGTCAAACATCGCCACCAGACCAATAAAAATCAAGTTTTGCTCTAAGTCTTGCGATCGCAAATCCAACATTTCACTTCCCCCACGGCGCGCCGCCACCCCCAAAACCCGAAAGCCCTGCTGGGCTAACTCATCGTTAGCCGCAACTATTTCATTCGACTCGGATTGAGTGAGTTCGGAGAGAGTTCCATTCCGCAAGATAGATGTGCAGTGTCGCAACACTTCCAGCGGTGCCCCCTTGGTAAAAGCCAGGTTCGGCAAATCGCTGTTCCATAGCGCGGACGATCGCCAGTCCAGCACCACCGTCATCATCCGGCGACGAGAATCAAAAGGCACCTCCCGCAAGCGGGGAAGCTGTTTTTGCAAAGTTTCCAGATTCAATCCGGCTTTGGCAGCAGCCACCAGCAGAGCCGCTTCTGTTGGATCGCCAATTTCTTGCCAACGGCTAGGCGCTGTCAGGTGAATCAGCCGTGCATTCGAGCAAAGTGCCGCCCCCGTAAGCAACAAATTGACTTTCCAGGATGCTTCAAAATTCGCGGGAATCTGAACCTCACCAGCCGTAGGATCGTATCCAGCGCCCGTCACTTCAATCAGAGTCGGCGTCATCGGTGGATGAGATTTCTGCTTGCCGTTAAGAGGTGGTAAGACAGCCGACTCTTGGCTGGCAGGATTTGGGCTGTTCTCCGAAGATTCCCAGGGAAGCCAGAGATAATGCACCGTCATTTCGTTTTTAGTCAACGTTCCGGTTTTGTCGGTGCAGATCACCGTTGTAGCGCTCAGGGTTTCCACAGCCGAAAGACGACGCACCAAAGCATTACGGCGCACCATTCGCCGCACCCCGATCGCCAATGACAAAGTAACCGTCGGCAGTAACCCCTCTGGCACTAGCGCCACAATGATCCCGATCCCAAAAATAAAGCTCTCTTTGAGCTCCATCCCCACCAGCAGGTATGTCAGCAGAAATACCAGAACTCCCATACCAAGGGCGATCGCAGTGATGATCCGCACAATATCAGCCACCTGCACTTCCAACGTGCTGGGTTCCCGTTTCACAACGGCGGTGAGATGGGCGACGTGACCAAACTCGGTTTGTGCTCCCGTGGCATACACCACAGCAACGCCCCTTCCTGACGAAACCGTCGAGCCTGCCAGCACCAAATTTGGGATTTCCGCCAGATTGACCTTTTCTTGTAAGGGATGTTCGCCCGCTGGTATGGTTTTGCCAGCCCGGATTGATGCAGCTTCGCGCACCCGCACCGGATGAGCGTTACGGGCAACAGGAAGCGATTCGCCAGTCATTACAGAAATATCCAAATACAGGCTTTCGGCAGTAACTAACCGAGCATCCGCAGAGATGCGATCGCCCTCTTCCAATTGCATCACATCTCCACGCACCAGTTCCCGTGCCGGAATCTGCTTTAGTTCCCCATTCCGATACACTTTCACCTGCATCGGTAACACGTTCTTTAAGGCCGCTAATGCTTGCTCTGCTTGAAACTCTTGCCAAAAACTGAATACAGCATTAATCCCGATCACCGCCCAGATTGCCCAACCTAATTGAGGGGTTCCCGAAATGAATGCCAAAATCCCTGCCACCCATAGCAGCAGGGCCATAAAGTGCCTTAACTGATCGGTAAATCTCAGCCACAGAGGGCGATGTGCGGGTTCTGGCAACTCATTCGTGCCAAATTTTACGAGTCGATCGAAAGCTTCCTCATCAGACAACCCGTTCTCGCTGATTTCAAAGGATTGATATACATCTTCTGGTGATAGGGTCCAAATTGGTTGATGCGGTATCGCCATACATCCCCACCTTAGAAATAGGTAATGCAATCATTTTTGGCATATTTTCCAACGAATTTGCGTAAATTTAATTTTTCTTACAAAATCCAGGGGATAGAGCTGCCACTGTGCAGATATTTTCTCGGCTTTTAATACTGATAATATTGCATACTGTAGCAGGGTAAGAACACATCAATTAGGTTTTACATAAGGAATACAAGGAATCTAATGTAGAGTTTTTAAAACAAGAACTGAGAACTTGAGTCATATAAACGTTGTCCATAGATGTCCGTTTCATTTTTTGTATAATACTACGTTTATGAGTCTGTTTGCGATTGATAGCATTGAGTACAATACGTTGTAGAATAGCAAAATTGCGCGGAATCGGGAAAGAGCGAATCCGGCAAGCATCTGAGGCAAAAGTACAATTAAAAGTCCAATGAGCTTCGTTTTCAATACCCCTCGCCCCGCCAATTATAGCTAAGATTGCAATTACTAAGATGTCGGTGAGTTGATGTCTCTTGGTTCGCTCTAATCTTGGGTTTTTGAGTCCTCTAAAGTGCTTGACTAAATTTTCTTGAATAACTCCAATTTCTACCACAGCTTTGGGATTTTTCACAGTGCCATTTTTTTATCAACAGATTTAATTTTAAAGCCCTGAGACATAATGCTGTTTCCTGGAGAGGTTTTAAAAAATAGGTCTCTCTGCACAATACTAGGTTTTTGTCTGGCAAGTACAATTGTTACCAAATTTGATGAGCTGACCCTGCATCCAGTAGCTTCAACAAATCTTAACTTCTCACCCTATACTCTATACCTTGATATAGGGTATAGTATTAGTTTAATAGGTTGCAATGGAGATAATACCAATGTTCCAATTGGGCGAAGTCTTTCGTCGTTTAGGACTGAATCCACAAACTCTATTCTATATTTTTATGGGCGTATTGGATTGAGCCCATCTCCCCAGTGGACTGAAGCGGGCGATCGCCTCTTTAGCCGGCAGGATATGGAACTACTTGCCTTTATTTCTAGTGCCAAGTCTTTAGGGCGAAGTCTTGAGGAAATTAAGGAAATTATAGCGTTGGAAGATGGGCAATTACTCGCCTGTAAAGCCGTCGATGACAGACTAAACAAGAAAGTTCAGGCAATTGAGGACAACATTCGACAATTGCGATCGCTGCATGATGAGCTAGTGCCTTTGGTCGATCAAGGTCAAACCAAATTAGAGCAGCCCGACCCAACTTATCAAAGCCTCGTTCTTGAAAAATAACCAGAAGCAGCGCGCGCTAAAAGAGCATCTTGACTGTAAAATTTAGCTCTACCTGAGCCTATAACTGAACAGAATTACATAAGTAAAATAAAAAAGGAGCCATGCTATGAAGGCGATGGAGATGGAAATATTAGGAGCGGGTTGTAAAAAATGTCAGCAGTTGGAAGCTAATGCCAAGGAGGCGATCGCCGCTTTGAATTTAGAAGCTGAAATCCTGCACATCACCGACCCGATCGAAATTGCTAAACGCGGTGTTATGTCTACTCCAGCATTGACCATCAACGCGAAAGTCGTCAGCAAAGGAAAAGTGATCACGAGCGCAGAAATTCAGAGACTATTACAACTCTAATAATTGGAGAAAAACCATGTTCGATCCGTTTTATCCGTTCGACTGGTTAGCTACTCAGATTGTGACTCGCCTCTTGGGTTTATCGATAAAATCTCACCTCGGAGCCAGTTTACATTTTTTCCTTTACGATGTACCTAAAGTTTTAACATTGCTGATTGTAATCAGTTTTATTTTTGGTACATTTCAAAGCTTTTTAGAACCAGAGAAAGTCCGGCATTGGTTAGAAGGCAAGCGCACCTTCGGGGGGAATATCCTGGCGGCTATTGTGGGCATTATTACACCGTTTTGCTCCTGTTCGGCGGTTCCTCTTTTTATGGGATTTTTGGAAGCAGGTGTTCCTTTAGGAGTCACATTTTCCTATCTGATCTCAGCACCAATGGTCAATGAGGTGGCGGTGGTGTTAATCTGGGGATTATTTGGGTTGAAGGTTACGCTTCTTTATATCGGCTTCGGCGTTGGATTGGCGATCGTGGCTGGATATACGATCGGATTACTAAAATTAGAAAAATGGGTGGAACCCTTTGTTTGGGAACTCCAAAAATCCCGATCACTAGAGGCTCAAACAGATGAATTTGAATCTAATCAGCTCACTTGGAACCAGCGATTTGAACAGGGATGGTTTCAATCGAGTCAAATTGTGCAATCCGTTTGGCTTTATGTGGTTTTAGGAATTGCGATCGGTGCAGGAATTCATGGTTATGTTCCGACTACTTTAGTCACCCAAATAGCAGGACGTGACAACCCCTTAGCCGTTCCTATTGCTGTTCTTTTAGGTGTGCCACTCTATGCGAATATTGCTGGTGTAATGCCGATTACTGAAGCACTGGTTAACAAAGGAATGCCCCTCGGAACTGTGTTAGCCTTCACAATGGCTGTTACCGCTCTTTCATTACCTGAGATGGTCATTCTGAAAAAAGTTCTTCGCCCTCAACTTTTAGCTGTTTTCATCAGCCTAATGACTCTTGGCATAATCAGTATCGGCTATTTATTCAATGCTCTTCTTGCTTAGCTGCAACCTACTACAGCAATCCTTGCCGGAGTCGTAAATTTTTCACCCCACCCCAACCCTCCCCGAACTCGCGGGGAGGGAGTAAGAAATTCACAAATGATGCGAGGATTGCTATATCTTAGTTGAGTCCCGCATAGCCTTCTGGGTTCATATGCAGGAAATCTCGACTGTATTTCGGGTCAACAATCCCCTGGGAATTCGCCAATACCTGACTGCTATCAAAAACAATTACTCGATCGCATCCTCAATTGCTCTAAACTCTCCCCCACAAAGCCAATCCGCCGCCCCTTCCCCTAGCCGCAATTATCCCATCTTCTACCAAAAAATATGCAAAAAATGCCTGCTTCCCCACACTCAAACTAAAAAATTCCGCCTCCCGCGCTTCTCCACCGCGAATAAATCCTTGATACACAGTTTTCCCCAACAATTTCACCGTAATTCTGGTAAAATCAAAAGCTAAAATATTTTTATTAACCAAAAACTTAGTCGGCCCCGAAAGAGTTAGTCTGATCGCCCCAACTTGCACCGAATTCTCCACACTGCCAATTTCGGTATTCTCTACTCCTTCAGCAACAGGTTCCGCCGAATAAGCAATTTTAATTTTCGCAATCCACTCAGGAATATAACGTCCCGCACCCAAGACAATCCCCGCTTTTTGTCGAGTCTTTTTGGTGCCGGTGATAAAGCAGAGTTGCCAGTTGCCGATTAATTGCTCGAAAGAATAGCGAATTTTATTTTTTTTCGCGTTTTTCTCAGCTTCTATGAGAGCGGCGACTACAGCGTCGGGAGATGGTTTAGAATTAGATTTGGCAGCTTGTTCTAGAATAGATATATTTTCCATTTAATAATATACAGAGTTGTATTTTAAGGGTGGTAGCTGAGTCGAAATCTCCGTAAATCCCCCAAAAAATCGGGGATTAGGGGTTGACTTTTACAGATTCTTCGCCCTGATTAAGGGGGGCTTTGACAGCTTCTTATCCCACCCCCTACTCCCCTTGTGTTTTGGAGGGCTAGGGACGATCGCATCTGTTAAATGCGTAAGTCGTAAAGCTGCAAGACATTGATAATATTAGCTGAAGTAGCGGAGAAAAACATGGTTGCGATCCCCCCCACAGACACAGAAATCATCGTCATCGGCAGCGGCATTGGCGGGTTAAGTTGCGGTGCACTGCTGGCCCGCTATGGCTTTGACGTGATTGTCTGCGAAAGCCATTCGATCGCGGGCGGCGCCGCACACGGTTTTGAACGCGGCGGATTTAGCTTCGACTCCGGGCCCTCCCTGTACTCAGGATTATCCTACAGCCCGTCTGCGAATCCGCTGCGGCAAGTTTTGGATGCGATCGGCGAAAAACTCCCCTGCATCACCTACGATACCTGGGGTTGCTGTTTGCCAGAAGGCGATTTCGACACATCCGTTGGTGCGAGTCAATTTGGCGAAGTGCTCGCACAACTGCGCGGCGCGGCAGCAGTCGCCGAATGGCGGCAACTCCAGCGCATCATGCAGCCCTACGCCAAAGCTGCCATAGCCTTGCCCTCCCTGGCTTTGCGCTTCGATTTGGGCAGTGTTTTTACCCTCGGCCAATTTGCGCCGGCTTTCCTGCAAAGTGCTGGCGACGCGATCGCACTTGCAGGCCCTTTCAGCAAAATTATGGACAAAAATGTCAAAGATCCCTTTGTCAGAAATTGGCTGAACTTGTTGTGTTTCCTGCTGTCTGGACTTCCCGCCGACGGAACGATCGCAGCCGAAGTCGCATTCATGTTCGCCGACTGGTATCGCCCCAATGCAGTTTTGGACTATCCGATCGGCGGTAGTGCAGCGTTGGTAAATGCCCTGGTACGCGGTTTAGAGCGCCACGGAGGGCGGTTGTTGCTAAATTCCCACGTTGCAGAAGTTTTGGTGGAAAACAACCGGGCTGCGGGCGTGCGGCTGCGTTCGGGCAAAATTATTCGATCGCACAAAGCCGTCGTCTCCAACGCTTCCGTTTGGGATACCCTGAAACTCTTGCCTGAAACCTCTGTCCCGCAAAGGTTTCGGCAACAGCGGCAGGCGACGCCCGAGTGCGACAGCTTCATGCACCTGCATCTGGGAATTGATGCTGCCGGAGTGCGATCGGACTTGGCTTGTCACTACATTTTCGTCAAAGACTGGGAAATGGGCGTTTCAGCCCCTCAGAACGTCGTTCTCGTCTCGATTCCCTCCCTCCTCGACCCCCACCTCGCGCCTCCGGGAAAGCACGTCATTCACGCATATACCCCCGGAAACGAGCCTTACGATTTGTGGCAAAAGCTCGATCGCACCAGCGAAGAGTACAATCTGCAAAAACAAGCGCGCGCCGAGGTAATGTGGGAAGCCTTAGAGAGAATTATTCCCGATATTCGATCGCGCTGCGAAGTCACCTTAGTTGGGACACCACTCACCCACGAACGGTTTTTGCGCCGCCATCGCGGTTCCTACGGGCCCGGAATTCGGGCGGGTAGCGGCTTGTTTCCCGGGCCGATAACACCTTTAGCGGGGCTGTTTTGCTGCGGAGATTCGACGTTTCCGGGAATTGGTTTGCCCGCTGTTGCTGCTAGCGGTGCGATCGCAGCGAATACGATCGCACCTTTGTACAAACATTTGCAATTGATTCGGGAAGTTATTAGTTAGTTGTTATTAGATATCTGCCATAATTCTTGTGGAACAGTTACCCTGCCTGTTCAAAACCTGCTTTTTAGGAGATGTCTATTAGTTATTAGTTATTTGTTAACGAAATTATTGAAGAGCTTTCCTAGGGAAGGACGGAAAGCAAGAGTAAACAATAATTTTATATAATTAGTAAAATGTGACCGATATCTGTCAGCATAGAAATAGATAGTTCGATCGCCCTGAGAATACCGTGCAACCCGTAGACTTTACAACTTTAACCGCCACTTGCAGCGAACTGCGAGCCCAATGGCTGCCAGCGCGCTTAGAACAAGTCTACCAGCGCGATCGCTTCACAGTGTCCCTGGCGCTGCGTACCATGAAAGGGCGCGGCTGGATTGACCTTTCCTGGCATCCTGTGGCCGCCCGCATCTGCGTCGGCGACCCCCCGCCCCGCATTCCCGACACCTTCACCTTCAGCGAACAACTGCGGCATCAACTCAGCGGTTTAGCCTTAGTTTCCATCGCCCCCGTTTCATCCTGGGAAAGAGTCATCGACTTGCAATTCGCCAAACGCCCCGGAGAACCAGCCCTCTGGCACTTGTACGCCGAAATTATGGGCAAGTACAGCAACGTCATCCTCACCGCCCGAGACAACCTCGTTGTCACCTGCGCCCACCAAGTCAGCGCCAAACAGTCCACCGTCCGTCCAATCCAAACCGGGCAACCCTACGAAATGCCCCCGTCTTTGACCGATGCAGTGCCGAGTTTGAGCGAATCACAAAACCGCTGGCAATCGCGAATTAGCCTGGTTCCTGGGAAATTAAAGGGCAATCTGTTGAAGAATTACCGAGGGATGAGTAAAGCCTTAGTTTTGTCAATGATTCGATCGGCTTCTTTAGACCCCGAACAATCCACCGACAGCCTCAATCCCGACGACTGGCAGCAACTATTCCAGCGCTGGCTATACTGGCTGCAATGTCTAGAAAACTCGAAATTTCACCCGAGTTTTACCCCCGAAGGCTACACCGTCATCGATTGGCCCGCACCAAATGCAAAAGAGGCAGAAACTGCAAACGAATCTAACTCCTCTGTTCGTTCTTCCTTCTCTTCCGTTCAAGAATTACTTAACAGCTACTACACAGGCGAAATCAATCAAGAAGTATTCGCCCAACTGCGGCATCAGCTTACCCAAAAACTCAACAACGTCTTAGCCAAACTGCGCCTCAAAGCCAACACATTTAAAGAACGCTTGCAGCAATCAGCAGACGCCGACACCCACAAATCCCAAGCCGACTTGCTGATGGCAAATTTGCAGCATTGGGAACCAGGAATGAAATCAATTTCTCTCCCTGACTTTGAAACCGAGAAACCAGTTATCATTTCCCTAAACCCGGAAAAAAACGCCGTTCAAAACGCTCAAGCCCTCTACAAAAAACACCAAAAACTTAAAAGAGCACGCATTGCAGTAGAACCTTTGTTAGCCGCGGTACAGGAAGAAATCGACTATTTAGAACAAGTTGAAGTCGCACTTTCGGTATTGGAAACCTACCGCAACACCCAAGATTTGCAAACCCTCGCCGAAATCCGCGAAGAACTGATCCAGCAAAAATATCTAGACGTACCAGATTATCGCAGTACCGACAAAAATGCTGCGATCGAATTTCATCGCTACCAAACTCCCAGCGGCTTTGAATTATTAATCGGGCGCAACAATCGCCAAAACGACCAACTCACTTTTCGCACCGCCAACGACTACGACTTGTGGTTCCACACCCTAGAGATTCCCGGAAGTCACGCTTTGCTGCGTCTCAAACCCGGTACTGTGGCTGAAGAAACCGATTTGCAATTTGCCGCCGACATGACTGCTTACTACAGCCGCGCCCGCCACAGCGAACAAGTCCCCGTGGTTTATACAGAACCGAAATATGTATACAAGCCGAAAGGCGCGAAACCGGGTATGGTTGTATACAAGCAGGAGCGAATTGTCTGGGGCAGACCGCAGCAAGCTCCGGCTTGATTTATATAAAGTGAGTAAAAGGGTCTATCGGCCCTCGAAACCTCGTTTTTTCGCAAAATAAAAGGTTTGGTAGGCATCAACCTACGTATAGACTGGGTTTTTGAAACAGGTTGTATTATACAAAGTGCAAAAAAGTGCGATCGTCCTAAAAATTAAAAACCGCCTGTAATGTAAAGTTTTATTACATAAAATTAAATTTTGTTGTTATAGTACCACTTAAGAGAGATGATATTTCTTTTAGAACCCTTTGCAAAGAAACGTGCAACTTGGGTTTCCTCACTGTGAGAACAACACTGTGGGAACACAACGGATTTAACTATTTGTGCAGACCAGCTTTTGCTAAAGCTGGTCGTTTTTGTTGAAACCTTAAACCCAAGTTAGGACAATTTTAGATTGGCGATTTTAGATTACAACCGCCAATCTAAAATCTAAAATCGGTGTGGGCTTCTCCTAGAAAGTAAACGTCGTTCTGACCACCCCAATCACCAAATCAGAATTATTCTTATTGTGGTCAGGAGCAGTTAGCCAAATCAGGCCGGGAGTGATAGAAATATTGTCGCTCAACTTAAACTGATAAAAACCTTCAACGTGCAGCGAAGTATCCTTATCTTCCGGCAAAGTCCGATTAGTAGAACTCGTCACCCGCGGCTCCATACCTACCAAAATGCCTGCCACATTTCCTTCTTTCAACAAATCGGGAAAAGCCAAAGTAACTGCCCAGTTCCAGATTTTTTGATCCCCCCTCTGCACAGAACCGGTAGGAGTAGCCAAGTTGGATAAAATGCGCTGGTTGGTGTAACCCGCCCAACCGCCAATTGCCAATCTGCGGTTCAACCGCCACGAAGCTTGTGCGCCGTAGGAATTGCTAGTAACTGGCAGAGTGCTGTCGCTGTCGAGGCCGAAGGAACCGAGACGCACCGGAAAATTAGAAGCATTGCTCCCGGTACCAGTAACGAAGTTGTAGGAATTAACGTAAGTTAAACCTAAAGCCATGTTGTCGTTCGGTTTGAAAGTCAACTGAGCCAAACCGCCGTAAGAACCGTTGAACAAACCGTTACCCTGTGTCGGGTTCGCAGCGTTGCCGGCCAAATATCCCAAACTCAGCTCGAGTTTTTCCCCAAACTGATGCCGCAGAGCGATGCCAGAACCGCCAGTCAAATAGTAAATCGGGTTGCGAGTACCGAAATTAGAAAGAGCACCGCTGCCACCGTCTCCGTCAAAGTAAGGGTTGACAGTGTTAGCAAAATCATCAGCCGCCCCGGCGTTGGCTTCGAGAATTACAGTCGTGTTTTTCCCTAGAGGGAATTGGTAAAGCAGCGCATCTAAACCTACAGTATTGCTAGCCTCGGCAAAAGGCCCGGCGTTAAACCGCAATTCTCCTTCAGCGGTTTTCGTATTATTCGTAGAAAACGAACCCAGATTCAAAACTTGCAGTCGAGTTCTCAGCAAATCTTCTCCAGAAAAACTCGTGTCGAAATTTATCCGAACCCTGCTGCCAAAAGCCGTGGTTTTATCAGCTTCGCGGCCCTCGGCATCCTCTCCCCCGGCGATACCCGCCAAACCAAATATTACTTCGCCGTTGAGTTTAGTCGTAGTTGAAAACTGATTTGCTTCTAATTCCGAGGCGCGCGCTTCCAAAGCATCGACGCGGCCGCGCAAAGTTGCCAACTCCGCCGCAAATTCTTCTTGCAACCTTTGCACAGAAGCCAAATCTTCTCGCGTCGCCAGACTTCTGGAACCGCCTTGAATCAGCTCGGTAACTTTATCCAAACACGCATTTAAACCTGCTGCAAACTCGTAGCGAGTCATCGCCCTATTGCCGCGAAAAGTGCCGTCAGGATAGCCAGCTATGCACCCGTAGCGCTCTACTAGGGATTGCAAAGCTTGGAATGCCCAATCGGTGGGCCGAACGTCGGAAAGTTGAGAAACTGAGGTTACTTGGCCAGCCCCATCTTCGCTGCGACTGTCTTCTGCGCTGTATTGATTGATTTGTTCTAAAACATTTGACTGTGCTTGAGGTTGGGCGCTTGAATCTTTGGATTGCGAAATTTGCTCGGGTTGCGCGGCCGGTTTTTCTGCGTTTAAATTAGCCAGTGATGCGGCGGGTTGCGTTTCGCTTAAGTTTGCGGGCGCTACTGCGGGGATTTGCTGCGCGACTGGTTGTTCGGCACTTAAATTTGCGGGCGCTACTGCGGGTTTGGTTTCGCTTAAATCTGCTGCAATTGCGTTTTCCGTTGCTTTTGCTTGTTCGGCAACTGGGGCGATGGGATCGTTAGCGTTAGCGAAGCGATCCGAAGGAAAGCCCTCGTAGAGGTTCGCACTTTCTTTCTCAATAGTTTCAACAGTCAAGTTGCTAGCTAGTGACGCTGGTTCGGCTGTCTCAGGCTTTGCTGTCTCAGACTTGGCTGCCTCGGTTGCAGCACCTGCTAATTGCAATTTATCCGTTTGAGCTGCCGTGGCAATTTCTACAGGTTGCTCTGCTAGCGCCGTCGAAGATACTACTAAACCTGCTGCCAATACAGCGGGACTAACTAAAAGTCCCTTCCACAAAAATTTGGACATTTTTCCTCACACCACATTGAGCCGATCGCCCGTTCCGAAGATTTAGGCGCTCGCAAATCACCCTTAGTATTCCGCCTAATAGTATTTCTTGTCAACAATCGGGGAAATCCGTGCCGGAGAGTGCAGTTTTGCTGTGGTTGATTTGACAAAAACTCCGTTTATTCCCAAAATCCTTGGTTTGACCTAGATACCTACCTAGAAACCTGGTTGATAGCTGGATATTGCGTAAGTTGATCCCTTAGTAAGACTAATATTGACAGCACTGGCGCTAACAAATCGTTCGATCGGCTACAAATACAAGTGAAAAAACTCAAATACGCCCTAGTTCACGAATGGTTGACGCCCTTAGCTACTGGCGGTTCAGAACTCGTAGTACAGGAAATCCTCAAACACGTAGACGAGGCAGATGTCTATGCCCTCATCGACTTTGAATCAACCAATCCCGAAAGCTATCTTTTCGGGCGACAGATTGGCACAACATTTTTGCAGCACTTTCCCAAGGCCCGCAGCGGCGTCCAAAAATATCTGCCATTTCTGCCGATCGCGATCGAACAACTAGATCTGCGAGAATACGACATCATCCTCTCATCATCCCACGCTGTGGCCAAAGGCATCCTCACCAGTCCCCAGCAACTGCACGTCTGCTACTGCCACACTCCCATGCGCTACGCTTGGGACTTAACTTTTGACTATTTGCGTAGCAGCAAAGCCGGACGGGGCATCCCGGGGCTGCTGACGCGATATTTGTTGCATCGACTGCGGCAGTGGGACGTAATTTCCGCCAATCGTGTTGATTATTTCATCGCTAACTCTCAACACACTGCGCGCCGAATTTGGCGCTGCTATCGGCGGCGGGCCCAGGTGATTTATCCGCCGGTAAATATCGAGCGATTTTCCTTGATGCGGCAAAAACAGGACTTTTACGTCACAGTTTGTCGGTTGGTAAGTTACAAAAACGTAAGTGCGATCGTCCAAGCATTCAATCAACTCGGGCATACTCTAATTGTCATCGGCACCGGGCCAGAATTAGAAATGATTCGGCAAATCGCCAAACCCAACGTGCAAGTGCTCGGCTGGCAGCCCGCCTCCATAGTTGAAAAGTACATGGCAGAGGCGAAAGCGTTTGTATATGCAGCTTGCGAAGATTTTGGCATAGCTTTGGTAGAGGCTCAAGCTTGCGGAACACCAGTAATTTCCTATGCAGCAGGGGGCGCTTTGGAGACAGTGCTCGACATTCGCCAACACCCAGAGACAGGGACTGGTTTATTTTTTTCCTCCCAAACAGCAGCAGCATTAGTCGAAGCTGTCAAGGAATTTGAGCAGTTGCAAGGCACATTTCGGCCAGAAATCTGCAGGTTGCGCGCTGAACAGTTTGCCCCGGAAGTTTTTGGGCAGCGCTATCTAGCTTTTGTGGAACGCTGCTATCAGGAATTTCACTCCCGTGATTTTACCGAGTCTGGGGCTTGAGAGTGCCAGAACCCGATAGCGGGACAATCTTCCTTCTGCCTTTGTATAAGTGCCTTCAGAAGACCTCTGCATAAGTGCCTTGTGCCTTTTTCCTTATGCCGCCAGAAGCCCTCTTCCTTCTTCCTTCTGCCTTTTGAAGCCTTCAGAAGGCAGAAAATTGAGTATTGGAAACATAATTGAGAGAACAAAGCGTCTTGAGGCTTTATGATCAGGACTGTGTGTGGTGTGAAGTGAAGGAGTAAGATGACTGCCGACAGCCAACTAATCTCCGGTAAGGTAATTCGAGCGATCGCAAGACGCGGTTTTGGGTCTGTCCTGCAAGGAGATAGACGCATAAGTCGTTCTCTACAGAGCCTCGACGGAGAACTTTTCAAGCGGTTATTTGACATCCTGTTTTCCTTATCGGTTCTGATCCTGTTTGCTCCGGTTTACCTGCTTTTGGCTTTCTTAATCGCCTTAAGCTCGCCCGGTCCTATTTTTTACGTACAGGAACGAGTAGGCAAAAACCGTAAAAGGTTTTATTGCCTTAAATTCAGAACGATGGTGGAAAATGCGGACGATATATTGCTGGAAATCATGGAAAATTCTCCGCATTTGCGTCAAGAGTTTGAGGACAATTTCAAGCTGAAACAAGACCCTCGAATTACCTGGATTGGAAGATTTTTACGAATGACCAGTTTAGACGAGTTTCCCCAGTTTTGGAATGTTTTAAAAGGAGATATGAGCGTCGTCGGACCGAGACCTTTAGTTGAAGAAGAACTGCCGAGATACGGTAGTCACATCAACAAAATTCTCACCATAAGGCCTGGAATTACAGGCTTGTGGCAAGTGTCCGGTCGCAACGACATTCCCTATCCCCGCCGAGTCCAAATCGACCTCTATTACGCAAATGACAAAAACCTTTGGATGGATATGTGGATTGTTTTCAAAACAATTGGAGTTGTGATTTTTCCCAAAAATAACGGCGCATATTAATTTTTGTCCGCAGTCAGCAATCGGTAGTTAGTTTTATTTGTTACTGACCACTGATGCTGACTACTGACAATCCGCGACAAACTCTTTGTCAAAACTAAAAATTTCCTGGGTGCCGATCAAAGAATTGTGAGCTTAACTAAAGGGGCAAATACTTAAATAAACCTAACTCTTATTCATCTAGAAAGATCGGTTCTTCTAGATAGACTACTTTAGGTTTAGGTGTTAAACTTAACTCTATAACCTTTGGCTTAAGGGGGATAGCCTACTTATCTTGGGATAGCCCACTACCCAACAGCGTAGGAAGTAAACTTCAACTGGCTTTAGGTAACTAAAGTTAAGTTTGAGTAAGTTTTATAAAGCAGTTAACGTAGAGTTTGAGAATACGGCCGGCAGGGAGCAACAGCCTCTGCCAAAAAATTATTGTGAATTAACACAGCCTGTCACAGGAAAATCAGATGACGCAACGCAAGCGAGCGCTAATAACAGGTATTACAGGTCAAGACGGCTCCTACTTGAGCGAATTACTGTTAGAGAAAGGATATGAAGTTCACGGCATTATCCGGCGCAGTTCTAGTTTCAATACCGATCGAATTGACCACATCTATGTCGATCCTCACAGCGAGGGTGCACGCCTGTTTCTACACTACGGCGACTTGACGGACGGCACCACTCTCCGCCGGATATTGGAAGAAGTTCAGCCGGTAGAAATTTATAACTTAGGCGCTCAATCTCACGTTCGAGTCAGTTTTGACTCGCCGGAATATACGGTTGACACAGTAGGGATGGGAGTATTGCGGCTGCTAGAAGCAATTCGGGACTATCAGCACCGCACCGGCATAGAAGTGCGGTTCTATCAAGCAGGTTCTTCGGAAATGTTTGGTTTGGTACAGGAAGTTCCGCAGAAGGAAACAACTCCTTTTTATCCCAGAAGTCCTTACGCCTGCGCCAAAGTTTACGGGCACTGGCAAACAGTAAATTATCGCGAATCTTACGGACTTTTTGCCTGCAACGGCATCTTGTTCAATCACGAATCTCCCCGCCGTGGCGAAACTTTTGTAACTCGCAAAATTACTCGCGCCGTTGCCAGAATAGTCGCCGGCAAGCAGAAAAAGATTTATTTGGGCAATCTCGATTCCAAGAGAGACTGGGGCTATGCTAAAGACTACGTGCGGGCGATGTGGCTGATGCTGCAACAAGACAAGCCTGACGATTATGTCATTGCTACCAACGAAACCCATTCCATTAAAGAATTTCTCGATTTGGCTTTTACTTACGTCAATTTAGATTGGCAAAAATATGTGGAGTTTGACGAACGCTACTTGCGGCCGGCAGAAGTCGAACTGTTGATTGGCGATTCGACTAAGGCGCGCCAGCAATTAAATTGGGAACCTTCTGTAACTTTTCAGGAGTTAGTACATTTAATGGTAGATGCTGATATAAAAGCTTTAGACCAGCAAGGTCGAGGTTCGGGCAACGGATTTGATTAAGTCGCTAAACCAAGCCGTCAGTACGAACAATTTGTAGGGGTAGGGCCCCGTGTCTACCCCTTTGGCGAAAGCCGTACACCGGACGATCGCCCCTGCACACACTTCACAAATGATGAGAGGGTTGTTACAGCTATTAGCGTAGCGCGATCGGCATTCAAAGAACCAGCTTAATTGCTCGCAAAATTTTAGGCTGTGCGGGCTAAAAAAAACATTAAAATGATAGTTGGGGAGTTGCGACCCCTATATCTAACTTTCGGGTGTGCACCGCGCAAATTGTCCCTATCTGCTGCAGCTAAAACAAATGTGTGGGCAACCTCATCCTGCACCTCAAAGCTTTTTTTGCTAAAGCAACAATTTTAGAATTGAAATTGTCGATCGACCTTTATTCAAAATCCCGAGGCTAAAATTATGACAAGCTTGGATTTAAGCAGCAAACGCATTCTAGTCACGGGCGGCGCCGGTTTCTTGGGCCGTCAGGTAATCGACCAGCTAGTGAAAGCAGGGGCCGATGCTGATAAAATTTCGGTAACTCGATCGATCGACTGCGACCTCCGCGTCATGGAAAACTGCAAGCGCGCCGCCGAAAAACAAGATATTATCATTCACCTCGCCGCCCACGTCGGCGGCATCGGCTTAAACCTAGTCAAACCTGCTGAATTATTTTACGATAATTTGATGATGGGCGCGCAACTAATCCACGCCGCCTACGAAGCAGGAGTCGAAAAATTTGTCTGCGTAGGCACTATTTGCGCTTATCCTAACTTCACCCCAGTTCCTTTCAAAGAAGATGACCTGTGGAACGGCTATCCAGAGGTAACTAACGCACCTTACGGAGTAGCGAAAAAAGCCTTATTAGTGCAACTGCAATCCTACCGCCAGCAGTACGGATTCAACGGTATCTACTTGCTACCAGTAAATCTGTACGGCCCGGAAGATAACTTTGACCCGAAAAGTTCCCACGTCATCCCCGCATTAATTCGCAAAGTCCACGAAGCGCAAGAAAGGGGAGACAAAACACTGCCAGTTTGGGGCGACGGCAGCCCTAGCCGCGAGTTTTTGTATTCCACAGATGCCGCGCGGGGAATTGTGATGGCAACGCAAGATTACAGTGAATCTGATCCGGTTAATTTGGGAACGAATAGTGAAGTTAAAATTCGCGATTTAGTGGAAACGATTTGCGAATTGATGGGATTTGAGGGAGAAATTGTTTGGGAAACAGACAAACCGAACGGTCAGCCGCGCCGCTGTTTGGATACCCAAAGGGCTAAGGAAAAGTTTGGTTTTGTTGCGGAGGTGCAGTTTAAGGAAGGATTGAAAAATACGATTGATTGGTATCGAAAACACGCAGTTTAAGTGTGACAAACCCGGTTTCATTAAGAAACCGGGTTTTTTTAGGAAATAGGGTGAATGGCAGTAAATCACCAGAAAGAACTTTTTAGTAAAGCTGGCTCTTCCTTACTTAGTGTGCCCAACGATTAGTTTAAGTAGTTAAAACCCAAGCTATGTATGAATCGAAGGAAAAAATTGCTCCTAATTAACTGAAGTAAGATCGGAAACCCTTGCTGTGTAAAAATTTAGGCTATTAATTTCAGATAAATGAACACACGAAGTACGGAAGATCCGGCATATTTAGCCTTCCATACCGTAAATCTGCAACGGCGAATAAGAATGGAGTGGCCGATTTTACAACCAACCTGTAGATAAGGCAAACAATATAGTCAACCTACTCCCACGATAGCAGTAAATAGCCATTGCTTTCGATCTATAAAAAAGCCGATCGCAATTTCTGCCAATGTATATTATGGGCGATAGACTACCTCTAAAGGAATATTGTAAAAAACCTTTTTGACAATTTATTAAAATTTATTATACTACTTGTCAGGTGCGGAGCGTAAATATTCTCTCACTCCCTATACAAAATCAAGCCTGACCGAAAACAATTTGGTCACTAGCCCCGCGATTCATTCCTTTGCAGGCTGAGTGACAGTGTAAACTTTCCAAGTCTTTAATCTAAAATCTAAAATCTAAAATCAAATGACAGCCGACAAACCCGGATTCAGCATTAGCGCGACCGCGATTCGCCGCCACATCGGCACTCTCATGCTGACACTTGCGATTATAGTCGTGGGCATTTTCTACATCACCCAACTGCCCGTTGACTTGCTGCCATCCATCACGTATCCTCGCATCAGCGTGCGCTTAGACGCCCCCGGAGTCTCCCCAGAAGTTGCAGTTGACGAAATTACCCGCCCACTGGAACAAGGACTTTCAGCGACAGAAGGAGTCACGCAAGTTTTTTCCCGCACCCGCGAAGGACAAGTCAGCGTCGATTTATTCTTCAGACCGGGCGGCGATATTGACCAGGCTCTTAATGACGCTACAGCCTCCGTCAACCGAATTCGCAACCGACTTCCGGATACAGTTGAATCGCCCAGTCTGTTTAAATTTGACCCTTCTCAACAGCCGGTTTACGAATTCGCCCTGACTTCAGACTCGCGACAAGGGGTAGATTTGCGGGTATTTGCAGATGAAGAATTAGCCAGGGAAATTAACGTTATTCCCGGAGTAGCTTCCGTTGACGTTTCCGGCGGCGTTCAAGAAGAAATTCAAGTTAATATTGACCTGAACCGACTGCAAAGTTTAGGAGTTAATCTTAATGACGTTTTTAATGCTTTGCGCGAGCGCAATTTAGACACTTCCGGCGGTCGGTTGCGGCAAGAATCTAACGAACCGCTGACGCGAACCATCGGCCGCTTTAGAACAGCCTCTGAAATTGCCAATCTTTCCTTTCAAGTATCCGGTTCTAACCCGCCAAAACGAGTTTACCTGCGCGATTTTGCCCAAGTCAATGACGGCACGGAAGAACAGCGAGTCAAGGTTTTCCTCAATCAAAAACCTGCAGTTAAAATTAGCATTTTGAAACAGCCGGACGCCAACACCATTACTGTTGTAGACGGAGTGAAAAATCGCATCAAAGAAATGCAGGAGTCCGGCTTGATTTCGGCGGACATGACTGTAGTTACTACCTTAGACGAATCTAGATTTATCCGCAATTCCTTAGCCGATGTGGCAAATTCGGGAGTTTCAGGGGCAGTGCTGGCTGCGATCGCAGTTTTGTTCTTTTTAGGTTCCCTCAGACAAACGCTGATTATTTCTCTGACAATTCCCCTATGTACTCTAGCAGCCATTATTTTAATGCGGCTGTTCGGTATGTCGCTGAATTTATTTAGTTTAGGCGGTTTAGCGCTAGGAATCGGTCAGGCGATCGACACCAGCGTAGTTATTTTAGAAAATATTGTAGTCGGTCTAGACAGCAACCCTCATCTAAAAAAAGGCAGAATTAAAGATCGAAAAGAACGCACAATAGAAGAGTCTGTGTTGCGGAGTGAAGAAGTAGAATCAGCAATGGTTGCCTCCACAGCGGCCAACTTAGTATCAGTGCTGCCATTTTTGCTGATCGGCGGCTTCTTTTCGCTGCTATTTAACGAATTAATTTTGACAATTAGCTTTGCAGTAGCAGCATCTCTGCTAGTAGCTTTAACGGTAGTGCCGATGCTGACTTCTCGCTTGATGGGAATGTCTTATTCCAGTGGTATCAGTCAGTTTGGGCCGATAAAACATTTCAACCGCGGTTTTGAGAACGGTACGCGGGCTTACGGTTCGATGCTCTCAAAAGTCCTGGGTTTGCGGTTAATTATAATCGTAGTAGCTTTTGTCATTTTAGGCGGTGGCACATGGGTGATGCTAGGACAAATTCCCCAAGAAATTTTGCCGAGAGTTAATACAAGTCAAGCCAGATTATTTGCTTCATTTCCTCCGGGGACTAACTTGGAAACCAATCAAAAAGTGATTGCTGCTGTCGATAAGATTCTGCTTGAACAGCCAGAAACAGAGTACACTTTAACGACAGCGGGAGGGCTGCTGTTCGGTAACAATACGTCTGAAAATTTGCTTCGAGGAAGCAGCACAATTACGCTCAAATCAGGTACCAATACCACCGATTTTACAGAAAGAATGACTGAGGAATTAAAAAAAATTGACCTTCCTAAAGGAACTCGTCTGCGGCTAGTTCCAGAATCGATTAGGGGTTTAGTTTTAACTAATTCTCCCGTGCGGGGTGGCGAAATTGATGTCGTGGTTCAGGGGGACACTGAAGAATCATTGCAGGAAGCAGGCCGTCAGATATTAAAAGCATTAGATGAGAAGGTAAAATTAGCCCGGTTTCGGCCGGAGGCAGACCCGCCGCAGTCAGAGGTACAAATTCGTCCAGACTGGGAAAGGGCTGCTGTGTACGGGCTGACAGCCCAAGATATTGGGGAGACAATTCAGACAGCAATTGAAGGTGCTGTTCCCACTCAGTTGCAGCGGGGAAACAGATTAATAGATGTGCGGGTGCAGTTCGATCGCACTTCTGTCAAATCTATTGCCCAACTCGGACAAATTCCATTATCGGGCGGCAATAACAGTATCATCCGTTTAAGTGACGTGGCCAATATTACGATCGGCAAAGCGCCGGCAGAAATTCAGCGTCTCAATCAGCGGCAAGTTTTCTTAGTTGTCGGAAACTTGAATAAGGGTGCAAGTCTCGGCGATGCTGTCCAGCAAGTCGATGCAGTTTTATCAGAACTGAACTTGCCGCGAGGAGTAAGAATTGTGCCGAGTTCGGCTGCTGAAACTAATCAGCAATTGCAAACTTCTCTCAAGCTGTTGGGGGGATTGGCGACTTTTCTAGTGTTTGTAGCGATGGCGGTGCAGTACAATTCTTTAGTTGACCCGCTGGTGATTTTGCTGACAGTGCCTCTGGCGTTGGCGGCGGGAGTATTCGGGCTTTATGTGACCAAAACTGCGATCGGGGCGACGGTGATGATCGGGGCAATTTTGCTCGTGGGAATTATCGTGAATAACGGTATTATTATGGTGGAGTTGGCGAACCAAATTCGGGAAGAGGAAGGAGTCGATCGCACGACAGCAATTCTGAGGGCGGCACCTCAGCGCTTACGGCCGATTTTGATGACAACTATTACTACAGTTTTGGGTTTGTTTCCCCTAGCTTTGGGCATTGGAGAAGGTTCGGAATTCTTGCAACCACTGGGTGTGGTGGTGTTTTCTGGTTTGTCGCTGGCGACGCTGCTGACGCTGTTTATTATTCCGTGTTTTTACATTTTGCTGCACGACTTCTTCGGGATGTTTGCAGCGAAGAAGAAGCCGCAGGCGGTGGCTATTCCCGTGCAGAAGGCGGCGAGAAAGACTCCGAATTTGTAAAATGTAGTGTCAGCTTTTTATGCACTTCGACGCAATCCGGCAGGGGTTTACACCCCTGTCTCAAAGCGAAAGTCGGTTTTAACCGACTGTAGATTTTGACGAAAGTGCGATCGATTTTAGTCCTCTTTCAGAGGACTTTTGCTATGAGACAGGGAATTCATTCCCTGTCGGACTGTCGGATTTATCAACAATACCGCTACTGCATTTGATGTGAAGTTGACGCCGCAAGAATTAGTGGGTAAGGTGCGTCAGTAAACAATTTTATGACTCCCCAAAGAAATTCCCGACTGACACACCCTACAAGAATTAGTGTTTTTGACATCCGAAAGTTTTCGTGTTACAATAATACTACACGAGAACTGGCAAAACCAAATTAAACAAAAATGCCCTACGAAAAATTAGACATATCAGCCCCAAAACCAGTATTATCTTGGGCAAATCACGCCCTGGGCGAAAAAGAAACCAAGATGACCGCCAACGTAGCATCTTTGCCCTTTGTATTCAAACACGTCGCACTAATGCCCGATGTACATTTAGGAAAAGGTGCTTTAGTCGGTTCAGTAATTGCCACAAAAGAAGCGATTATTCCGGCTGCTGTGGGCGTTGATATTGGTTGCGGGATGGCTGCGATTAAAATGCCATTCAAGGCTGAAAATTTAGAAGGTAAACTCAAACAAATTCGCCTCGATATCGAAGCAGCAATCCCTGTGGGATTTGCGGAAAACAAGGAAGTAGAAAAAACTGTCACAAACTGGCAAGGATGGGGCGAGTTTAAGGAACTTCATCAAGGCGTGCAGCACCAAAACAATAAAGCCTTAAAACAAATGGGTTCCCTTGGCGGTGGCAATCATTTTATTGAGGTTTGCGTTGATAGTGAAAACTTTGTTTGGCTGATGCTGCACTCTGGTTCTCGCGGCATTGGAAACTTGCTAGCACAGCAGCACATCGAGACTGCTAAAGATTTAGCTAAACTGGCAGAAATTAATCTGGCTGACAAAGATTTGGCTTATTTTGTAGCGGGTACGCGGGAGTTTGCCGCTTACTGGCACGATTTGCAGTGGGCGCAAGATTATGCTCGTTTTAATCGCGATGTGATGATGAATCGGTTTAAGCGAATTGTGGAAAAGCACGTCGCGGGAGGCAAATCTGTTAAGCCGTTATTAGAGGTGAATTGCCACCACAATTACGCGGAAAAAGAGGTGCATTTTGGGGAAGAGGTGTATGTTACTCGCAAAGGTGCTGTGCGCGCGGATGTAGAGGATTATGGAATTATTCCAGGTTCGATGGGGGCGAAGTCTTTCATTGTTAAAGGGAAGGGAAATGCTGAGAGTTACTGTAGTTGCAGTCACGGCGCGGGGCGCTTGATGTCTCGCAATCAAGCGAAAAATGTATTTACTCTCGATGATTTTGTGCTGCAGACTGAGGGGGTTGAGTGCCGGAAAGATGAGCAATTTTTAGATGAAATTCCGGGGGCTTATAAGCCGATTGATGAGGTGATGAGTCAGCAGTCGGATTTGGTGGAAGTTGTGGCGACTCTGAAGCAGATGGTTTGTGTCAAGGGGTGACAGAAACTGGTTTATTTGTAATTCACTTACCTAGAAAGTGCTTTATGGGAAGAGGGGGGAAATCAAGCCGCTGTTGATTTCCCCCCTCTTGACAAACGCTTTGTTTTCTAAAGCTTTTCTCTAACACACCATCTGTCTAGACTCAATTTCTAGCAAGCGCAGCAGTCTTTCATCGCCATTGGCTTTGGCTGCTTGCTTTCTACGATCGAGAATATTGCAAATATTCGCTTGGTGGACTTGCGCCACTTCCACAACTGTTGGGTAAGATTCAACCGCCCCTGGGGTGCGAACTGCTGCGCTATCCCGATCGCCAGCTTGAGAATCTCGCTTTGTAGTATGGTTTGTACCGCCGTATTTATTTGGGGCGGGAATGTGTCTCGGATAGCGATAGTTCCAGTTTTGGCCCCGATATTTGCCCGCGACTTCGCCTTCGATCATATCGACAGTCGGAATGTCGTACTCATAGTGTGCGCCGCGATAAGTGAGTTTCATATTTTTTGATCCTTATATGTATGGAGATAAAAAGGGCAGTCAGGCTAGCTTGGGTTTTTTTGGCTAAAACTTTTTTAGTTTCTGTATTCAATTATACTGTTTTTTAAGATGAATTCGTTGAATTTACAAAAATTAATATTTTGAGGGGCAGAGGGCAAGAAAAAACCCGCCGCAGCGGGTTTAATCGAGCTTTTGACTAATTCGAGCCGCGCCCGGAGCGAAACTGCTTCGGTTCCGAAGAACTACCCGACTGTCACCTGATCGGTTTGCACGTTTGTTGCACCTTCTTCAGCAGAGGCGATCGCTACCAACTTGTCAAGAATTTCCTGACTGGGAACTTGACCTTTGAGAACAACTGTGCTGCTGAGCTGAGCGACATAAACAGTCTCGATATCAGCAACTTCTGCATCGCTGTCAAAAGCTAAAGCAACCCGCTTCGCTAAGCCACTCTCGTCAAAGTTTCCGTCTGGGCCGACTTTAGCAGGAGCGATGGATTGCGCTTGTGCTGCTTGCTGTACTACTTGTGCCATCGGTTCAGCCGGGGCTTCAGGCTTTTCGAGTCCGAACAGTCTTTTAAACCAACCCATATTAGTTGAGTCTCCTGAAAATACACTTTTTCCAAGATAGCTCTAGAATTCCAAAAGACTCGTAATTGTTGCAAAACTCAGCGAAATTTATCAAAATGTTTTATCGGGAGACTTTTACAATCTAAAATCTTAAATGGTATCTAGATGTTGATGTTGCTATTTGATGTATGGGATGATCGCTCCGCCTTGGATAGCAGAGGCGTAGTCGAAGCAGTTCCCCCACTGTCACCTTAAAAAAAACTGCACAACGCGCCGGAATACATTCTCGGTTTGTTTAACTACGCGGGACATCTCCTGCACGTCATCGAACTGTGTCCACCGATACAGGGGACGGTAGGCCGCGCTTAATTAAGGGTAGTCCTGCATATAGCAATCCTTGCATGAGTCGTAAATTTTTTACCCCACCCAAACCCTCCCCGAACCCGCTCGCTGGGGAGTAATAAATTCACAAATGATGCGAGGATTGCTATAAGTAATTATGCGATTTGATCTAACCCGGTTTGTAAAAGGAGATGACAGGCAAAAATCACTACTTGTTTACCAATTAGCAATTACTAATTTCCAATTACCAATTACCAATTACTAATTCCCCGTTAGAGATAATTAAATCTAACTCTTAACTTTTTAGATAATATTGTTCTGCTTCCGACCAATTCAGCTTAAGCAACGAATCATCTCCCCAGGTCAGTTTGAGACTCGGCTTAATTGCTTCCACGCCCAAAGCGCTAATAATCTGCGCTGCTACAGCTTTTGCCAATAGCGGCGGTACAGAATTTCCGACTTGGCGAAAACCGTGCCATTTTGTCACGTGAAATCTAAACCAGTCAGGATAGGAATGCAGTCGCGCAGCTTCCCTGACAGTAATGCACCGAGGCGCGATCGGGTGAATCGGTCTCGGCGAAGTATAAGCCCCCCTAGCTCGGTCGGTTCCAGCCCTGAGAGTGTTGCAAACTCCCTGGGGGTGAAGCTTATAAAAACGGCTGATCGGCTCTTTTTCGCCGTGTTTGGCCGCCTGAAACCTTTCCATACATTCCTGAGAATGTTTAGTTCGCAAACTACAAGAGAGAATTTGTCGATCGTACTCGCGATCGTAGGAATAATCATCCTCCAAACCATCAATCCCGCGCATTATATTCGCATAAGCGCTGCACTTGCCGTACTCCGCGATTACCCAATCTCGGTGCAGCAACTCGCTGTACTTTTCCACTTCCGGCAAATCTCCAATTGCATCCCAAACTGTCGGGACAGCAGGTAAATTAACTTTTTTATAGCGTTTAGGAATTTTAATTTTTGGCAGTATCGTAGTTTGCTGAGGGTATTTGGGTAGCTCATAACCTGCTTTGCACCCAATCAGAAACAATCGTTTGCGAGCTTGTGGCACTCCGTAGTGAACCGCGTTGAGAACTTGATAGTTTTCTTCTACTTGATAGCCTGCTTCCAGAAAAGAGCTAATTAAAATATTCAAGAGTTCTTTGTGTTCTCCTGATGCAATTCCCGGCACATTTTCCATTACGAAAAACTTGGGTTTTAGCTCCAAAACTAAGCGTTTAAAGTGAAAAATTAGAGAATTTCGTGGGTCGTCCACCTCGCGCTTGCCCATCATGGAGAATCCTTGACAGGGCGAACCGCTGATTACTACGTCTATCTCGCGCCGCCCGATCGCCGATTTTTTCCGAATTTCCGATCCCGTAAGCTGTGTGACATCTTTGCACAGAATAGAACACAGCGGGAAATTAAACTCGTGTGTGGCGCAGTGAATAGGGTCAATTTCGACTGATGCAAGTACATCAAAACCTGCTTGTTCAAAGCCCAGGGTCATGCCGCCCGCGCCTGCAAATAAATCAACAGCGATCGGTCGCTTTTTCCGATTGCTTGGCATAACATTTCAATAACAAAGTGGCTTTAATAGAAATTAAAAAAATTAACCTGGTTTTTGGTAATAAATCTTGGGTTTGTCAAGAAGCTATACACAAAGAAACCGGGTTTATACATAACTTTTCAATACCAAAATTGCTTTAAGAAGCTGTATTTAAGTTGACATTTTTCATTATTTCCGCAGCGGCCCGATCGCACACGCCCACCTCTCCGAGACTTTCGCGCATTTCCCGATAACCTGCCAAAGTTTGCTGGCGTCGATCGGCATTTTGCAGCAATTCCAGTGCGTGATTCACTATATTTTGCGCAGTAGCGTCGTCTTGCAGCAACTCCGGGACGATCGGCTTCATTTGCACCAAATTGGGCGGAGACATAAAAGGAATCGAAAATTTCAGCACGTGGCGAGCAATAATCGCCGTAATCGGACTGACGCGATAGATGACAACTTGCGGAACATCCAGCAAAGCCAACTCCAAATTAACAGTACCAGATTTAGCGATCGCCAGATCGGCAGCCGCCAAGATTTCCAGAGTTTGATTTTCTAACAAAGTAGCCCGCAAACCGTAATTCTCGATCGCTTTTTCGATTTTGCTGCGGAAAGCTTTGTTAGCAAGCGGAATCAAAAAATCAACTTCCGGCAATTTAGCTTGAATAGTTTGAGCTGCCTCAAATATAACCGGCATCAGGTACTTGAGTTCTTGGTGTCTAGAAGCGGGAATTAGGGCGATCGACACCTGTTCCGGCCCAATTCCCAAAGTTTTGCGGGCAACTTCCCGGCTGGGCGCAGATTGCATTCTATCCACCAAAGGATGACCAACCCAACTCACTTGGGCTCCTTTTTTTTGATAATAACAAGCTTCTTCAGGAAAAATTGCCAAAAGGTGGTCGCAAATATTGACAATCAAATCAGTATTGCGAGGAGAAATCGACCAAACCCATTCTTGAGGTGCAATGTACCAAATCACCGGCAAATCCGGCAAACAGCGACGGATGTAGCTGCCAATGCCGAGATTTGGAGTCAAATAATCAATCAATACAACCGCATCGGGGCGGAATTTTTTGAGATATTGTTTAGCTTTTTCCTGAACTTTGATTGTCGGCAAAATATAGGGTACAGATTCTATAAGGCCCATAGAACCAATGCCCACAGTATCGCCTAAAATAGTAGCCCCAGCTTCTGCCATACGAGGCCCGCCCAATCCTGTTATTTCTAACTCTAAACCAGCGGCCACAGCGTGACGTTTTAAGGCTGCAATTAACAAAGCTCCTTGCAAATCCCCAGAAACCTCACCCGTGCTGATAAAAATTTTCATATTCTCACTTTATACAGGTAAGATGTTTGCTAATAACTCGGTAACAGCATCATATTGATCCGGCATATTAGCACAGCGTAGCAGTAATTCTAAGTCCACGCCCAGAAGGAATGTACTCTGGCAAATCTCTTCATAATTTTCACCTGTTAAGTCATAGAGAGATAACTGACTATTTTGCCAAAACCAGACTTCCCTAACGCTCAATCTTTTGTAAAATTCTAAAGTATTTGTCCCGCCACTGGTAATTACCACTTCAATAGCAATATCTGGGACTCTTTTTGGGGTTCCTATGTCATAGGAATCACCCGGCTCTTTTCTACCGCCTAATTCTCTGTTACCGAGAGTCGGCCCGCCCTTGCCGTAAAATCGAATCCCATTTGCTCTCATATATGCCTCTAGCAGCATACAGAGAGTGCTCTTGATTATTTCGTGTTCGGGCGAGACAGTCATAATTTGCAGTTTTTGATCGAGATAGAAAAATTTCACACCTCTGACATCTTTAAAAGCTGCTTCTATCGCTTCAAATTGCTCCCAACTCACATCTAAGAACCTAATGCAGCCATCTTGTTCTGTTTCAGGGGACGTAGATTGGACTGAAGTATAAACATTCATTGGGCAACAGTCGCTTAGTTCCTAGGTTTATTCTACATCATTCACTTTTTGCCAGGAATCAAACCGCGCCGCCCTTTGGTTATAGACTGCTGCACAAATCTCCGCAGGTGCTGCAAGTGGGCGTTTTCTGGTAACAAATCCAACTGTTCAAAAGCTTGATTTAGAGTGTAGCCAGAATGGTAGAGAATACGAAAAGTTTTCTTCAAAACTAGCAAATCTTCTTCTGTCAAACCAGCGCGTTGGAGACCGACTTTGTTGATTGCTCGCACTCTCGAAGGATTCCCCTCGACTAGCATATAAGGAGGTACGTCTCGATCGATCCTGCTCAAGCCGCCCACCATAGACAAGCGACCGATGTGGACAAACTGGTGAACGCCCAAAACACCGCTCAAGCGGGCTTGAGACTCGATTTTAACGTGTCCGGCTAAGGCTACAGCATTGGCGATAATTACTCGATCGGCGATCGCGCAATTGTGTCCCACATGAACATAAGCCATCAATAGATTATGATTGCCAATAGTCGTGCTTTCCCCGGCTCCAGTAGCGCGGTTAATTGTCACATATTCCCGAATTTGATTGCTGTCGCCAATTTTCACCCTAGTCGGAGAACCCTCGTATTTCAAATCTTGAGGTTCCAAACCAATCGCCGCACCGGGGAAAATTTGATTGCGAGCGCCTATTTCGGTTAGCCCGTCGATAATTGCATGGGCACCAATCTTAGTATCAGGCCCGATTTTCACTCTTTCCCCAATTACAGCATAAGCTCCCACTTCTACAGTCGGGTGAAGTTCAGCACCGGGATGAATCACAGCAGTTGGGTGAATCAAAGTAAGCATTTGTCAGTTGTTTTGCTGGTAAGTGGGAAGGAAGTTTGGCAACGCGCAGTGTAAGGGATTAAACTGATTTAACGGAGGGATGTTGAAGCAAGAAGGAAGAGGGAAGAAGGAAGAACGAAGAAGGAATTTTTTTAATTTTAAGATTACTTCCTTCCGAGGAAGGCTTCGCGGTTTCAATTTAAATTGAAAACTCATAACTTAAAACTACCCCCAAGCCCTCACTAATTCCAAATTTAATCTACCATCGAAAACGTCAATTCTCCTTCACAAACTTTTTGTCCGTCTACTTCACCCAGAGCCTGCATTTTTGCGAAGCGGCGGCGTTTTACCCACAGCAATTCTACAGTCATCAGCAACTGATCGCCCGGTACAACCTGACGACGGAACTTGACTTGATCGATTCCGGTAAACATCCACAATCCTTGCTTGATGTCGGGCAACTGAGCGAGAACAATACCGCCAACTTGAGCCATAGCTTCAACAATTAATACCCCAGGCATAATTGGCCGTCCGGGAAAATGCCCTTGAAAATGTGGTTCGTTGAAAGTCACATTTTTAATTCCTATAGCCTTCTCGGACGGCACGTAATCAACAATCTTGTCAACCAGTGCAAAAGGATAGCGATGAGGCAATAATTTCTGAATTTCTTCGAGTGTAAAAGTAGATTTAACCGCTGGAGACTCCTCACCTTTTTCAGTGGGGACGGATTCAGAATTAGCAGTATTGAGGGTGTTAACTTCAGTCAGCGTGGACATTGCTTGAAGACTTTTGAGTGTGGTATGGCAGAAGGAATATGCAATCTTAACAGATCGCGTGTTTTTTCCTAACTTTTATCTAGCGTAGCTAGAGCTTGCGATTTCAGGGCTTGGGCGAGTTGGACGTGCAGGTTGTGACTGGCTTTGTAAGCCAAGTAGTGAGCTTTTGGCCAAGTTCCGAGCAGACTGAGGTCGCCTGCTAAGTCTAGGATTTTATGGCGCACCGGTTCGTTGGCAAATCTCAAGGGCGGGTTGAGCCAGCCGGATCGATCGCAAACTAGGGCGTTTTCTAGGGTACCACCTTTGATCAAACCTGCTTGTCGCAATTGGTCAACTTGGCGAGCAAGTCCAAAAGTGCGGGCTGGGGCGATCGCGCTAGCAAAACTTTCTGCCTCTGGCGACCAACTGTACCATTGATTGCCGATCGCCTGTTCCTCAAAATCAATTCCGTAACTAAATCGAGTTTCCGCTGACGGTAAAGCCGCTGCAAAAGCATCCCCGTGGCGCACCCAAATTGGCTGTTCTAGGACGAAGGAGGAAGTGGCGTCTTGTTTCGATTCTTGAGGAACTAAGCCGCTATGGGCGATCGCCTCTACCCAAACCACAGCCGAACCGTCCAGCAGAGGCACTTCCGGCCCATCAACCTCTATTCGAGCATTATCCGCTCCCATCCCCGCCAAAGCGGCTAATAAATGCTCTACAGTGCGAATTTGAGCATCGATACCTGCCAGTTCAGTTGAAAGTGCCGTCTGACAAACCGCCTCAATTTTTGCAGGAATTATCGGAGCACCGGGCAAGTCTATTCTGACAAAATAGCGACCTTCCCCAACCTCCGCAGGCAAAACTCGGACGCGAGTTTGTTCGCCGCTGTGCAAACCGATTCCCGACAGTTCAAATTCAGATTTTAAGGTACGTTGAATAGTCATTAGTCAGTCATTAGTTAGTAGTCAGGAGTCAGTAGTTAACAGTCAACTGTCAACGGTCAACTGTCAACTGTCAACTGCCAACTGCCAACTTAGAATCGCTCACCAATGCCAAAGTGAATTTGATTGTCGCCAGTGTCGTTGATACCGTAATCGATCCGGATCGGCCCTAAAGGAGATTGAATCCGTACACCGAGGCCGTAACCGTAACCGCTACCGGGCTTTTCGCGGATACCTGCAGGGTCGCCAGGGACATCTTTGCCCGTGCCCAAGTCAGTGCCAGCATCCAAAAATAGCGCTCCGCCGATAAACGAAATAATCGGGAAACGGTACTCAACGCTGGCTTCTAGGAAACTGCGACCGGCTCCCATGTCGCCTTCGGCGTACCCGCGCACCGAGTTGGCGCCGCCCAAGGCAAAGGCTTCGTAGGGAGGCAAATCTCCGAATACGGTGCCGCCTCTAAAACTGAATGCCAGGGTTTGAGGGCCGGGGGTAAAGTTAGTGTACTTGACTGGTAGGTACAAGCTGTAGCTGGCTCGCAGGCGGTTTAAAAGGATGCTGCCGGAACCTACAGGAATCGATTGTTCCATCCCAAACCTGAGCAGGGAACCGCTAGTGGGGCGGAGGGGGTCGTTGCGTCGATCGCGCACAACACCTGCTTGCAGTGTTGTCAAGTCATCCGATCCCGAATCGCTAAAACTTAACAGGTTGCCGAGTTCGTCCCGGGATTCGCGCCTGCCTTTGCGATCGGTAATTGAGACTCGCTGGTACTGCAAGCCGAGTGAAGCCGTCCACTCAGAATCGGCAAAAGGATTGCGCGACAGAGGACGGGTGAAATTGATGCCGGCCCCGGTGCGATTGATGCGAGGTCGATCGTCGTTGGGCAATCTGACTTCCCGTTCGCCACCGTCAAAAATCACGCTGATCGATCGTCTTCTAAACGCATTAATCGTATAAGAAGTCCGGTAAGGATCGCCCGCAATCCAGGGGTCAGTAAAACTCACGTCAAACAGATTTTGGCGTTCCCCGATTTGTACTTCAGCGCCCAACTTCTGGTTCCTACCGCCGAAGTTTTGCTGCTGGTAACTCAGCGTACCGAACAAACCCGTCGCGGAACTCAAACCCGCACCAGCCGCCAAAGAACCAGTATTTTTCTCGATGACGTTGACAATTACCCTTGCCTTGCGGGGGTCAGTCGTTCCCGGTTCCAAGGCAAGTCGCACGTCTTCAAAAATTCCCAAACCAAACACCCGTCTCAAATCTCTTTCCGCCTTGGTGCGGTTAAAGATGTCTCCGGGCTTGAGTTCTACTTCGCGGGTGACGACAAAGCGACGGGTGTTGCCTCCGATCGGCTGACCCGTGGCATCTGTTGCCTCTCCCTCCTTGTTCAGGAAGCGGACATCAACTGATTCGATCTGGCCTTCTGCCACTACCAGGGTGACTGTGCCGTCGTCTCCTACTTGTGGGGCATCAGTGATTTGGCCCAAAACATAGCCGTTCTCTTGATACCACGCATTAATTTTTTTCACTCCCTCCTCAAAGCGGCGGAGGTTGAGAATTTTGCCGTATTGATCGCGGAAGCTTTCGTCAATTACGCTTTGGGGCAGCACTTGCTGACCGGTGATTGTCACTCCCCGCAATACCGGATTTGGCTGCACAATAAAAGTCACCCGGACGCCCAACGGGGTGTCTTCCGGTACTGCCCGCACGTTTCTGAAAAAGCCTGTGGCAAAAATGGCGTTGATGTCTTGTTGCAGTTGGCTGCGGTTGGTCGTGCGTCCTGGTTGGGTGCTGATGACTCGGTAAATTTCACTTTCCAAGTCTTCTGTCGCCCCGGTGACTGTAACTTCTGCAACTAGCACTTGCGGTTCTGCCGGCCCGGCGGGTGCGGGGGTTTGTCTGGGCTGCGGTGCTGGGCCAGGGGGCAATGGGGGAACGGTGTTAGCCGGCGGTCTGGTCGGGGCCGGTCTGGGGGTAACTTGGGCGTTTTGAGCGATCGTCCCGGATTCCTCTGGTTTCGCTAGCTCTGCTGCGATCCAGGCGGGCGTTACAGCGGCTTCCGATGGGGGGAGCGAGCTGTCCTGTTGCGCGTCTTGCAGGGCGTTTTGGCTGCTAGAGGTGGGGGAGGGGTTGGATGCTAGCTCGGGTTTTAGTTCAAGGATCGGAGGAGAAACCGGGGAGGGCGGGTCTGTGACTACCCTTGGGGGTTCGCTGTCGCCTTCTCCTCTGGCAGGGGCCGCAGCTATTTTTAGGGCTTCCCCTTTGCTGGTTTTAGCGGCTTTGCGGTTTTGAGGAGGGTTTTGGGTTAATTCTGGAATGGGGCGATCGGGTAATTCGATCGACGGGGCGGGCGGAACGGCAGCCAAAGCTTCCTCTGCTGATTCAGAGTAGGATGTTTGGCCGCTTGCAGAATTTGATAACCCGAATGTTGCTGAGGCAGTAAAAACTGCCACCAATACAGCAGATAAACGCATTTTTGTTCACTTTTTTGGGCAATCCACACACCACATTAGTCATTAGTCATTATTCATTAGTCATAGTCATTAGTTATTAAGTCGGTTGAATCTCGCGCTGACCGCTAATTGATGACTGTTGACCGCTGATTGCTGACATCAAAGGCACAAGGGTGACAAACTGTGCAATTCTAGCGCATTACCAAGACCTCTAGACTTTCTGAGCGAGAACCCGTTGGAGAACTTGCTGGTAAGCGGTTTCTACCGATCCTAAGTCGCGGCGGAATCGGTCTTTGTCCATCACACGGGCGTCTGGGTCGGCTTCTGCGTTGTCCCAGAGGCGGCAGGTGTCGGGACTGATTTCGTCGGCGAGGATCAGATTTTGATGTTGGTCGATACCGAATTCTAGTTTGAAGTCTACTAGGGTAATGCCGCACTCGGTGAAAAATTCTTTTAGTATTTCGTTAATTTCGCGGGCGGCCATTTCTAGTTGGTCTACTTGTTCGGGGGTGGCTAGCTGCATTAGCAGCAGCCTGTCGCGGGTCAGCAGCGGGTCTCCCAAATCGTCGTTTTTGTAATAAAACTCCACCAGCGGCGGATTGACAATTGTGCCGAGGGCAAGTCCGGTTTGCTTGCAAAGACTGCCGGCGGCAATGTTTCTGACTACGACTTCCAAGGGCAAGATTTGGACGCGACAGACTCGCATTTGGTTGGGGGCCGGCGTGTCGATGAAGTGGGTGGGAATGCCTTTGGCTTCTAGCATCCGAAACAGGTGGGCGGATATGGCGCAGTTGATTTCGCCTTTGCCGACGATGCTGCCGCGTTTCTGGGCGTTAAAGGCTGTGGCGTCATCTTTGAAGTGTGTCAGCAAAATTTCGCTGTCTTCGGTGGAGTAGAGGATTTTGGCTTTGCCTTCGTAGAGTTTGCGATCGGCTGACATGGCGATTAATAATGTAGATGAGTTTTAGATTTTACCGTAGCTCGATCGGGTGTTATTGGCGAGTTTTTGGATCTCCGCTGCACCGCTCATTCTCTGACCAAGAATTTCTTGAGGGTACAAGCCCCCAGATTTATCCGTGGAATCAATCCAAAATCTAAAATCGAAAATCCTCAAGCCCCCGCATTTATCCGTGGGGTCAATCCAAAATCTAAAATCTAAAATCTAAAATCGAATGACGGGCGAGTACGCCTGCAGGTAGATACTGTCATCGGCTCAGGCATAAATGATTCTTGACAAAGGACAATAGAGATTAAACCTGCTGGGCTCGCGATCCGTGCTGACTAAACATCGCCAACGAGACGGGCGCTTAAAAAACATCTATAAAATGGCTGATTTATGCAAGACAAAAAAATTCATATTCTCTTGGTAGAAGATGATGAGGTTGATGTGATGAACGTCCGGCGAGCTTTCAAAAAAAATAACATCGTCAACCCCCTCTACATTGCTGCCAATGGATTAGAAGCTCTAGCTATATTACGTGGAGAAGGAAAAATAGATCCTCCAATGCCTCAAGCCCGTCGGTTGATTTTGCTGGACTTGAATATGCCGAGAATGAGCGGGATCGAGTTTTTGCAAGAATTGCGACTGGATGAATGTTTGAGGTCGATTCCGGTGATCGTTCTCACCACTTCTAATGAAGATAGAGATAAAGTAAAAGCTTATAATTTGAATGTAGCGGGATATATTCTTAAACCTGTTACTTTTTCTAATTTTGTGGAAGTGATGGCTACCCTCAACAGATACTGGATGCTGAGCGAAATTCCCTAACTAAAATAGGGGATTTTTAATAAAAATTTTTCAAGGGAGCTTTATGATTTTTCAGCTATGCAGTTGTTTTAATTCCTTTTTCTCGACAGCAGCTTTTTCGGAGTAATCCACAATTCTGTTTTTATGGACAAAATTCTCACAATTCTGATAGTTGATGACGATGCAGTCGATCGCATGGCGATCAAGCGTTCGCTCAAGTCTGCTGGTGTTTCGGCAGCAGTTACTGAAGCAGAAGACTGCGCGGATGCGCTGGCCCAACTCTCGGTCAATAAAAATTATCCCCAGGCTACTGCTAAACTATCCAAACAAAATAAATCTCAACTTTTAAGCGAGGTTGATGAGATAGAAAATGGGCTGCTATTAAATCAAATATTTGAATGCAAATTTGACTGCGTATTGCTCGACTACGGATTGCCGGACGGAGACGGACTGAGTTTGGTAAAAAATCTACGAGAAGCGGGGCTGAAAGTTCCCTTAATTGTTCTCACCGGTCAAGGAGACGAACAAATTGCTGTGGAATTAATGAAGGCTGGAGCTTCTGATTATATTGCTAAAAACAAGCTTTCTCCAGATAGTTTGTCTCGCAGTTTGTACAATGCCATGCGCGTGTACCGCGCCGAATCTCAGGCGTTTCATACCAGTCAAAAACTCAAGGAAAGCGAGGAACGCTACAGGTTAGTTTTAGAGGGAGTGAACGACGGAATTTGGGATTGGGATTTAAGTAAAAATGAGGTTTATTGGAACGATCGCCTTTTGGAAATTATCGGTTTGTCGCGAAAGCAATTTGGCAGGACTATGGACGCTCTATACAACCGCCTGCACCCCGATGACAAGGAGGGAATAGTAGCGGCGATCGCCGCTCACTTGGAACAAGAAATAGACTATAATGTAGAATTCCGGCTGTTACACTCGAACGGTGCTTACCGCTACTGCACTTCTCAGGGAAAAGCTCAACGTAATTCCCAAGGACAAGCGCTGCGAATGGCCGGCATGATTAGCGACATTACTGAGCGGAAACAGGCGGAAGATGCTCTGGAAAGGGAACGGCAGCAACTGAGACAAATTATTACTTGCGTGCCTGTAGCAATGGCGATGTTCGATACACAAATGCGCTATATGGCTAACTCTAAAAAATGGGTTAGTCAATTTAATTTGGACTTGCCGTCTCTGAATAATTTTAGCCATTACGAATTGTTTCCAGATACGCCGAATCGCTGGAAAGTAATGTATCAACAAGCGCTCACAGGTCAGGTAGTTTCTGTGAGCGAAGATGCCTGGGAACGAGCAGACGGATCTGTTCTGTACCTGCGGTGGGCTGCTCACCCTTGGTACGATCCAGACGAAAAAGTCGGGGGAATCGTGATGGTTGCCGACAAAATTAATGAGTTGGTGGAAGCGCGGGAAACGGCCTTAGAAGCGAGCCGGGTGAAGTCACAATTCTTGGCGAACATGAGTCACGAAATTCGCACTCCGATGAATGGAGTTTTGGCAATGGCTCAATTGCTGCTGCGCGCTCCTCTGGAACAGAAACAGCGGGACTGCGTTCAGACTATTTACCGCAGTGCTGAACATTTGCTGAATGTTATTAATGATATCCTCGATTTCTCTAAGATTGAAGCGGGAGAAATGCGACTGGATAAGGCTAATTTTGATTTGGATAGTTGCGTTGAGTCGGTGATAGAAATC
The DNA here is from genome assembly GCF_036701355.1 of Microcoleus sp. Pol12B3. Taxonomy (NCBI): domain Bacteria; kingdom Bacillati; phylum Cyanobacteriota; class Cyanophyceae; order Oscillatoriales; family Microcoleaceae; genus Microcoleus; species Microcoleus sp. Pol12B3. Next base: position 5,131 of record NZ_JAUBQS010000011.1, on the reverse strand, counting down.
ATAGCGCACTTAGCCGAAGAAAAAGGTATTGAATTAAATATTTTAGTTGACAGCTCAGTTCCGAGAAAGTTGGTGGGCGACGCGGGCAGATTGAAGCAAGTTTTGCTGAATTTGACGGGGAATGCCATAAAATTTACCGATCGCGGTCAAGTTCTAGTTCACGTAACTGTGAAACAGGGCAACCGACTGGCAGACGGTAGACAAGAAGCAAGATTGCTATTTTCCGTGCGGGATACTGGCATTGGAATTTCGGCAGAAGGGCAAACAAAGCTGTTCCAATCTTTTTCTCAGGTAGACGATTCTCCTACTAGGCCTTACGGCGGGACGGGTTTGGGTTTGGCTATTTGCAAGCAGTTAGTGGAGATGATGGGAGGCGACATTGGAGTTCGCAGTTTGCTAGGCAGCGGTGCTACTTTTTGGTTTACTGTACCTTTGGAAAAACAGTTGCAATTTGAGCCTCACGATCCCGAACTTGCGGGCAAGAAACTGTTAGTAGTCTCTGGAAGCACTTTGAGAAGGGCAGCGGTGCGATCGCTCGCTCAAAGTTGGGGGGCTCGCTGCGATGAGGCAGAAACTCCTGCTGAGGCTTTGAGTTGGTTGAACAATTCCCAGCGCGGGATTTCTCAGCCTTCAGGGGAGGGGGGAAAAAGCTGGGACGTGGTGCTTGTGGACTTGCAAATGCCAGAGTTAGATGCGGAGGAATTTGCGAGGAAAGTGCGATCGACCTCTATAGTTGGCTCGTTAATCGCCATGACTGCTTTGCGGGAACAGCCCAAGGCTGAAGTGCTTTGCAGTCGGGGTTTTAACGGGTATTTGATCGAGCCCGTGCGACCAAGCCACCTGCTTGAGGCAATGCTTGCGCCGGTGAAGAGAACGGGAGAGTTTGGGAGAGTGGACCCTACTAATACTTGCAAGTTGTCACCAGTTAATTATCAATATGTTACTTCCAATTCGCCGTCATCGCTGAGAATTTTGGTGGCGGAAGACCACCCGATCAATCAACAAGTTCTTGTCGAACAGTTGGCAGTTTTAGGCTATCAGGCTGACTGCGTGGTCAACGGTCAAGAAGCGCTGGAGTTGCTCGCAAAAAAAAGCTATGATTTAGTGCTGATGGACTGTCAAATGCCGGTACTTGATGGTTACAAAACAACCCAAAAGTTGAGGCAAATCGAAGGAAGCGATCGGCATACTTTTGTGATGGCTTTAACTGCTCATGCTATGCCGGGGGAACGAGAAAAGTGTCTGGCGGCGGGGATGGACGATTATCTCAGCAAACCTGTAGATTTAGATGCTTTGGCCGCGGCACTGAAAAAGTATGAAGCCCTAAATGTTCATGGTGAAAATAAGTATGGAGTTAAAAGTATTAATTCGGAAAATAAATCTCCATTAGCAACAAATTATACAGAAGTTGTGGAAAAAGCGCAGGTTGTGGCTGGACCGACACCAAGGGCGATCGGACTTCAAACTTGGGAACATAGAGACTACGACGGACTGTTCGACAAGAGCAGATTGGAGCAACTCGGGCGAGTTAATATTAAATTGCCCGAGCGACTTTTGCAAGCTTTTGTGGCAGACGCCCAAGCTGATATGGCTGCTGCCAAACTAGCTCTAGAAGCTAAAGATTGGCAAGCTGTGGAATATCAAGCCCACCGTCTCAAGGGAACTTCGGCTAATGTGGGAGTTGCTCTGATGTCGGATTTGGCAGCACAATTGGAGCATCAAGCGCGAGGCTTTCAATCTAAACCATCAGAGGTGGAATTATTAAATATTGAGAGGGTTGAAAACATATTAGTGAGTTTGTCTAGTCATTTAGCCCGGGTTCAAGAATTTGTGGAAACTCGAATGTTTGGTTAATATCTTACTCGCTCGTAGTCGATATTAGTCGGCGATTAAAATCGCCCTCACAAAAACGAAGTCCTTCTATAAAAGACTAATAAATAAAGCGGTATGGTACGGAGTGTGTATCCTACATATAGAAAATCTAGGAAAATTTTGTTTGTTTCTTCACTCCGTGTCCTCTGCGTTCTCTGCGGTTAATTAACAATAATTAATTTAGCTATGAATTACGATACCAGTACAAACACTATTTTAGATAGCGATTCATTAGAAAATGATGAAAAACTGCTAACGCCTTTGATGATTTTTGGTCGGGAAGTTTTATTGTACGAAAACAAGGCTATCTCTGAGCAAGATTCTGGAAACGCTGTGCTGTACCCGGTCGATGAAATCAATAATTTAGGTGTTGACAATCTCCTAGCAAAGGTGGCTCGCTGCTGTCGCGAGAGCCAAGTGGGAAAAAAATTACCGACGGCTTTTTACGTTCACGTTTCCGCTTTGCAGACACTCAACCCTGTCCTCGGAATCTACGAAAATTGTGCCAGACGCACTCTGGAAAATATTGATGAAGCAACTTTAGTGAAAATTTCACTCCATAAACCTAAAATATCTTATCTTTTTTACCCTGATTTCGATACAGATGCTCATCCTTCTTTGCAAACCAGTATCCAGATTAACCTAGCAACTGGGGAAGTTAAATGTTTTGATTACAGCAACAGCGAAAATCCCCCGGTTTTGCACCGTAAGGAAACTTTTGTAGCTGCGGATTATCCCCATTACGAAAAGTTTTCGAGGCTGACTCGCTGCGAGGAAAAGTGGGGGCTGCTTGACAATACTAGCGTTATCGGCACTCGCGAGGGTTGGCTCAAATACTTGGGATATTGCGGTGTAGAAATCCAAGATCATACTGTTGTCGAGCGTGTGAAACAGGAGAATAGCGAGGTATCAATTCCTAAGATCGAGCGGCACAAAGCCGCAATGGTACGCAATTCGCTTTCTAAACCTCTGCGTCTGGTTTTAGAAGCTGATTTAGTGAGGGACGGGGCGACTTTTTTTGACTACGGTTGCGGTTACGGCGGGGATGTTAAATATATTGCACAAGAGGGTTATGCTATTTCTGGTTGGGACCCATACTATCAGCCGGATACTCCGCGAATTTGTGCTGATATTGTGAATATTGGTTATGTGATTAATGTCATTGAATCTTTGGCGGAACGCCGAGAAGCTTTGCTGAATGCTTGGGAATTAACTAAAAATTTATTAGTTGTGGCGGCTCAGGTTTTGATTGATGATAGCGATCGAGGCCAAATTGCTTACGGGGATGGGGTGATTACTTCTCGGAATACTTTTCAGAAGTATTACGAACAAGAAGAGTTAAAGGTTTATATTGACCAAGTTTTGAATGTTGATGCAATTCCTGTGGCTTTGGGGATTTATTTTGTGTTTCGGGATGCTGCGGAGGGTGAAGGTTTTCGTGCTTCTCGGTTTCGATCGCACTTATCGACTCCCAGAGTACGATCGCAAGTTAAGCGGTTTGAGGATTATTCGGAAATGCTGGCTCCTTTGATGGCTTTTGTGAGCGATCGGGGCCGCCTTCCTGTTAAAGGCGAATTAGCTGAAGAATCGGTAATTAAAGGGGAATTCCACAGTTTTAATCGCGCTTGGAGGGTGATTTTGCAAGCAACGGATGCGGATGATTGGGAGAGAATCGCCGACAAGCGCCGCCAAGATTTGCTAGTATATCTAGCTCTCAACGGTTTGGGCGATCGACCTTCGATGCGCCGACTCCCAGCTCAAATCCGCAACGACATCAAAGGTTTGTTTGACAATTATCAAAAAGCTTGCACTTTGGCTGATTTAATGCTGTACAGTCTGAGCAAACCTGATATTGTGGCTGACTGCTGCGAAGATAGTGCGATCGGCTACAAACAGCCCGGTTCCCTTTCTGTTCACGTCTCTGCATTAGAAGAACTAGACCCTTTGCTGCGACTCTACGAAGGCTGCGCCAACCGCACAATTGGCAGACTTGACGGCGCGACAGTTATCAAATTTTACGCTCGCAAACCTCAGATTTCCTATTTATTTTATCCCGATTTTGACACTAACCCCCATCCAGCCCTTCACACTTCTATGCACATAGATTTGCGCGACCTTTCTGTGAGCTATCAAGACTATTCTGATTTGTACAACCCGCCAATTTTAGTTAGGAAAGAAGCTTTTGTTACTGCTAGTTATCCCCATTACGAAAAGTTTGTGAAACTCACCCGCCAAGAAGAAAAGTTAGGTATTCTCGATCGTGGCGTAGTTAAGAAACATCGGGAATGGATGAAGTGTTTGGAGGAAAATTGCGTTAAAATTAAGGATCATAAGTTGTTTTGGCGATCGAATGCTGATTCAGAAAAATTGAAAATGCTGCAAAAAGCAGCGTCGGAACGCCAGCAGAAAAAGATTGAGCTGAAGGCAGGAAAGATTGAACAAACCGCAGAGAGCGCAGAGGGTACAGAGGAAGGAAAAGAAGAGGGAGAGGAATAGTTATGGAAGCAGAGTAGGATTTTAGTTAGGGTAAGCGAGGGCGATCGATCTAACATTACCTCGGAAAACTCGGATCTCAGCTATGAAAAGTTTGACATTCAAACGTGAAGTTATGATGAATCTACGCTCCGCGACTTCCGCTGATTTGGATCTGTTACGACACTGGGATGAGCAACCTCACGTAATTGCCTCAGATCCTAACGATGACTGGGCTTGGGAGGTGGAACTTGAGCGCGCGCCCGATTGGAGGGAGCAATTGATTGCTGAAATCGATGGTCGTCCGATCGGATTTGTCCAGATTATTGATCCGGCACGTGAGGATAGCAACTATTGGGGTGATGTCACGGCGGATCTTCGTGCAATTGATATTTGGATTGGGGAACAAACCGATTTAGGCAAAGGCTATGGAACACAAATGATGCAGCTTGCAATTGCCAGATGTTTCGCAGATCCGGCGGTGAAAGCTGTCCTCGTCGATCCGCTTGCCAATAATACTCGCGCCCACCATTTCTATGAACGTCTTGGCTTTCAATTTATCGAGTACCGAAAGTTCGGTGACGATGATTGCTTTGTTTATCGCCTGAACCGAGTAGATTGACACCATGAATTGACCTCGCATTGCTGTAGTAGGAGTCCGTGAGAGGCACAAATCTACAATTTTTTTTTTGAGCCGTGATTTGAGAATATTAGATCCCACATTCCGCAGATGTGGGTGGAATTTTTTTATCAGTTGTGAAAAGTTGGAACCCCAAAGTTTTTCCGT